>NZ_CP120547.1:0-2683 GCF_032709665.1 Providencia sp. PROV024 | reverse complement strand
CAACGTCATCTTGTGTCTATCTATTATTCTGTATCTTATTCTATGTATTATTCTACCTATTACAGACGAAATAGATAAAATAAGAGATAGAATAATAGATAGGATAATACATAAAATAATAGGTAAACCTAACGTCAGCGCACCTTTTCTTCGAGCTGTTTTAGCATCGAAATATCACCTAATAACCGTTGATTTTTACCTGTGAAAAAGATGATCGGACTGACATTTGCATTATCAATACTTCGGCTTAACTGAATTCCCATCGCCTGATAATCATCATCGTTTGTGCAATGGTATAACGCTAAAACAAGCTGACATTGTTCTGGAGTTCCGCATTCTATTGCCCAGCGGATCAACTCCGAAAAGGTCAATCCGTTCGGTTTCCAGTGTTTTTTATGCCGTGACGCTAACGCCTTAAATTTTTCACGCCCTTGATTATATTTTTCTGCCCCGATCACCGGATCTTCACAACGAACCCCTTGAACCGGTCGCTTATCAAATGACAATTCCCATAAATTTAATTCTTCGATGTATTCGTAATCTTCTGGCGATGCCAAACGAAATAATTGAGACATAGAGACACCCTCCGATCATGTGTGAACGGAGACAGTATAAGGCTTTCGAGAAATTCCGCTTCCTCGACGTGAAACAAGTTCACGCCTTGCGGCGAGCGTTGCGAATTGAATTTATGAGGTTTACCAAGCTCCAGATGTAACAAAGCCCCGTGACAGCATCACAGGGCTCTGGTACTCTAAATCTTGTGCATTCGTTGCTCAGATTAGACGTCGCAATCCAATCTTAGCAACGTGAGAGGCGCTTGTCACGTTCTCATTAAATACCAGCCAACGACATTAACCCAAATGCACCACTTGATTGACTCGGACTTAGCCCGGTCTCCGAAAGGATAAACAGGCAAATTGTGGTAGTAAAACGTACCGGAAAACGAAATTCCGGCTCTACCTCCGAATCACGCTGCGGTATCGAAAGATTACAGTGCGTACCTGATAAGAGCACCAATCAACGGACTAGGGATTTCTTGGATTGCGAAGTGTCGAAAGAAGCCCAACCTAACCAAACTTAGCCAGATTAACGAGCTAAGAGACCATGACCCAATAACTGATCATGGAGAAAAGCAAAGACAAGATGAAGATGTCGCTTCGCTCCGTTTTGATTAGTACCACATTGGGGCATTAGGCGTTTTTTACCTAGATTTTATCGGTGAACAATAACACCTAAACTCTCAACAAGCTGAAGCGCCTGCTCTCCATCCAACTTCACTCCATCTAAATTAATTCGCCTTGCATCAAGCTCGCCAAGCGCCCCACCCGTTAAATCACAACCAGTAAAATCAGCCAAAGACCAATCAAACGATGAAAACTCCCCACAAGAAAGATCGGAGCCACGAAACACGGCGCCAGTTATCACAGTGCCATTCCAGCGATTTTCCCACAGTTCGCACTTTTCTAATATGACTCTAGAAAAATTAGCGTAACTAAGATTTGTCTTGGTTATATAAGCACTACAAAACCATGACCTTGTAGTTATCATATTCATAAAATTAGCCCCTCGAAAATCAGCTCCTTGAGCTAAACACTCACTAATTTCAAGACCTAAGGCGCTAATGTTTTTAAAATTACTCATTGATAAATCGCAGCTTTTAAAGCTAGCGTTTTTTAGTTTGGCTCTATTAAAATCACACCCTTCCAAGCTATTCCTGTCGTAAAAACTACAATCAACAAATTCAGTATCAGTTAAATCAACCCCTGAAAAATCACAATTTGAAAAGGCAATATTTTTAACTCTATTCCCCGTAAATTGATCTCGTGAAAACTTTTCATTGATAAAGTGCTTTTCCATACATGCTACACCTGGTTATTTATACAGTGCAATCATTGTACATTAATTTGAACAACCTTAAACTCTAGCTAAAATTGATTCATACAATCCCTTTTATGTTAAACGGGCGAGTTAGTTAGCAAAAACCTCCCGTTCATCCCCATTAAAGCCCCTCGAAACGATTTTAAGACACGATCACCCTATAAAACACCCAAATCTACGCTGAAAGTTTAGAACGGTTTTGCGGGCTTCTGAGTGCGTTTTTAACATCGTGCAAACTGACAAGTAAAACGATGCGAAATCGCTGAAAGTCACAAACTTGTTTTGTGGCAAGAAGCGATTTGACCAACCGAGTAAAACGAGGGCGGTAGGCTTTTTGTTTTTATCCTGATGAGCGTCCAGCGAAGAAAGGGAAAAACAGGGGGAGCCGAAACGAAATGACACGCCCCAGCGATGGCAAGTGAACCCCAGTGAACGTGTTTCGTTTTGGGGGCAAAGCCCCCCGTCAAGCGAAGCGTCTGACCACCACATTTTTGAGCGACCAAATACAGGGGCGAAAAAAGGGGGTGGTCAGACGAACGCAGTGAGTTTGACGGGCTTGGGTGAATGGTTTTTTTCGCAGGCGTCCAGCCGAAGAAAATAGCCAGAGGGCGGAGCCTTATGTCATTCATTTTCGTCCAGAAAATGAGTGGCATTGATACTGAAAGTATCATGGGGTGCAAGTTAGTAAAACTATGATTCTACCCATTATTTCACCCGTTATTCTGCCCGTTATACCTAAATTGGGTGCAATAACGGGTAAAGTAATAGGTAGAATAACAGGTGGATTAATGGGTAAGAAATAACA
>NZ_CP120546.1:0-260228 GCF_032709665.1 Providencia sp. PROV024 | reverse complement strand
CAAACCATAACCCCTCATGGTTGTGAATAAAAACTCGGCTTTCCCCTTTCAGACTCACCGAGTTTCCCACTGTACCACACCCAAATCCCATCCAAACTCACTTTCTTCCCTTTCAAACTCACTTTCCTCCCTTTCAAACTCACCTCAATCCTCTGTAGGCCACGCCACCAGCGGCCTGCGAGCGACAGGGATCTTTTAGGATCTGTTAGGAACTAATTAGGTTAATTATTAGGATCTAGCTTGTTGAAAAGTTGATAAGTGAAAACCAGCGCCCAACACAGGTACTGGTTTTTGTTTGGGTGGCTATTCTGCCCAATGGGCTTTGAGTTGTCTGTTAGCTTCATCTAACGCAGCTGAAGCTGAGGGCATGATGCGGTTATCGAAAACCCAGGGCGCATCTTTCCAGTTGCCTTGCTGCCGAATATAGCCCAGTCTTATCGCTTGCATGAATGTCATCGGCTTTGGGCTAATAGGATTCACCACCAGCCCCTTGGCGCGATTGACACGCACTTTCAGGTAAGCCAGCACACGCTCAGCCTGCGCTTCTTTTTGCCCTGACAAGTCCCAGATACTGCGTCTCAAATGCTTAATGGCTTCTTCACTGGTCACGCGTAATCCCTCGTAGAGTTCAGTACACTGATGCTTGGCAAATCGCACTGAAATTCAGTGTCATCGGCACGGTCTATCCAAGTTATACACGCTCCAGATCGCCATACCGCCAGAACGGGGTCGCTCATGCAGTTTTCAACACTCTCATCCGAGTCATCAAAGTCGTCGAACGTCGCTTCGCTATAGATGACAACATGGAGGAATTGCGGGTTTCTTTCCAATACAGCAAAAGCGTCGATCAGCGCGGATTTGTCAAATTTCAGCGTTACGTTCAAACAGCGAATATTATCTTGGAGTTTAAGTTCAGTCAGCATTGGTTACCCTTTCATGCCCTGAGGCTCTCTCATGGCGATCCTCAGCAGTTTTACGATGTTTTGTGCGAAATGATGCGATGAGTACCACATCGCATCGTAGAAAGCGTTACAGCGCTATTTCATTGCAGGCTCTTTTCGACCCAACGATATTCTTTGGATTGGAAATTATCCTGCAAGCAGATCGTGCATTTTCCGTTGCGGCACTCTGCGTAAACACTCCAGTGGAATGCGGGTGTATCACAGCTGCCGGAAACTGATTTAACAAAGCCACCGAGCTCATGCTTTTTTGCAATGGTAAGTTTGGACGTGGCGATAGCTGAGCGGAGCTCAAACGCATCAAACTCCACGGTAATTGACCCAGCTGGGAGCGTCACTTCGTTACAGACGGAGTACAGTTCGCGAGGTACGGTAAAGCAGGTATTAGCCAGCGCATATTGCTCAGCTGTTAGGTTTCGTGGCGACTCCACTGCACAGAGCAGCGTATCCCATGTAATGCCGATGTTTGCATCATGAGTTCGATCCACCAGCTGAAGCGCCTTGTGTGCCTCATATTCAGAAATGGGTTCCATCTCATTGTCAGACAAAACTTGGTGGATGTCTTCAGTATCCCACAGCTTGGAAAGCACAACATCGTATTGATTTTTTGTGGACAGGTGCGCGATTAACTCTTTGACTGTGCAGTACATAAGAAACCTCTTTTATTGATATTGTTTGTTTTGTTTACCTCTTTATTGAAGCATGACCTCAACCGCTGACGAAGAATAGATAGCAGAATAATTAATTTATTAGTTGCCATATTGGCAACCAATAGTTTAGATGCTACAATGTTGACAAATAGGAAACATGAGAGATGCAATGCACGTAATATCAAGAGAACCTTTTGACCAGGCATCCAAGCGATTTCCAAACAGTGCTCAGGCGCTATCTGACATATATCGAACACTCAAGCGCGACAGTTATCAAACGCCTGATGAGCTTAAAAAGGTTTTCCCCAGCCTTGATCGGATGAAGTATAGAGAGAAATGGTGGGTCATCGACATCAGTGGCAATTCATTAAGAATGATGTTTTTTGCCGACTTTGACCGGGGGAAAATATTCGTGAAACATATAACAACCCACGCTGAATACGATAGGTTGACTGATCACTACCGGAGAACAAAAGCATGATGTTTCAAGATGCAGTAAACGCAGCACAAAACCTGATAAGCATTGTGCCGTTATTGGGAAACAGCCATTCTCGCGAAGACTATGAAAAAGCCGTTCAACTGGTTGAGCACCTTGTCGAAAATGACCCAGACAACCCGCTTATCGACTTGATTTGCGCGAAGATTGATGCGTATGAAAAAACAGCGCCCGAATTTGCTGAATTTAACGAGCGCTTAGCAAAAAGCAATGGCGGTGTAGCAGCATTGAGAACGCTGATGGATCAATACCACCTTAATACGACAGACTTTCAAGATGAGCTCGGTTCGCGCTCATACGTTAGCCGCATCCTCAACGGTGAACGAGGATTAACACTGGAGCACATTAAAAAACTGTCTGCGCGTTTTAATATCCCTGCCTCCATTTTCATAGACTAAACGGTTACAATCGAGTTCCTACACTAACAAAAAACCCGCTTTTTATGCGGGTTTCTTTTTTGATTCAGTGGACAATCTTACCGAATTAGCTGCCGGTTGTGCAGAACAGTACAGGTCGCACCAAGACCCGCATGCAGCACGAAAGCTATCAACACAAATCCCCCTGAAGCTGGGATATGAAACGAGTCTAGGAAAGCCGTTGTCACCGTCAACATCAAACCAAAAAGGCCTATGTATTTAACCGCCAACGAGAGACACACAACCACTGGACTTCGCAGCCCTGGCAATTTGTGTGTTTCGTGATACTGGTACTTTGCATACAATCCACACAGCACCAGCAAGGACAATGTCATCAACGTTAAAGTGCCGATCAGTAGTGCCAGCATGACAACCCCCTTAACCCCAACTTGTCAGCCAATATGGCAAACGCTTTTCCACAGCTTTCGCGCTTCACCACTCACGTCGAATGAGTAGCTCTCACCCAACTCGTTATCATCGAACTTGCACACCAGGCCATACGGCGTAATGAGCATGTGCGCACCCGATACGCTGATCCCAAACAACCGGATGCTGATATGTACGGGAACAGACATCACCCCTTTACCCCTCTGGCGATATCGCTCTAACGCCGAACTGAACATGCCGCGATTAATCAGCACCTCCAGCAAGTGTTCGTTAACCCAACTACCCTGGCCGCCAAAGACGGTTGAATTCGGATTTACGCTGATAATGTTTCGTGGCTTCATCTATCCCCCCAGCGCTCTTTTCAGCGCCTCACTTTGGATGGCGTTCCCCCCCGGTATCGGGAAGTTCCAGTATCACTCAGCAGATATCGCTGACGAAAAAACCGCCCGAAGGCGGCTTTGACATTGGCTGTTAGAGGTCAATTTCCAGTAGAACAGTTTTGACCATCGTGCCGGACTCTTTGAAAGCTTTGTCTTCCAGTTCAGTGAATGAGCCCCCGAGCAGTTTCACACGCTCACGGAAGGCCTTGGTCAAGGCATCTTCACGGAACAGCACGCCCGCAGACAAAATGCCCCGCAGGCGACCACCTTGCGTATACACCCCACCTGAAAGCAGCAGATCCAACGCTCGGTTTGTATGCTTAATGTCGGCCTTATTTTTGAAAGGCGGGTTCATGATGATGACATCGAATTTCTCGTCCATTTCATGGCTGAGAAAATCAGCATTGACCAGTTCAAGGCTTGTGCCCGTAAATTCAGGGTTTACCAGCGACGTAATTTCAGGGTCGCTGTTCAGTTGCTGAACGCGCTTTTCATCCAGCTCAACAGCCACGATATTGAGGTTTTTTGCCGCTTTAGCCACAGCTTTGACAATACGCCCATCACCGCAGGACGGCTCCAGCACTCGATCCCCGTCCTGAATATTGGCACTGGTAACCATCGTATTGATGATTTTTTCCGGCGTTGGAAAAAAGTTGAAGTCGTCTTTTGGCACCACAACCGATCCAGACAGGATAATGTCGTCGATACGCCCTTCCGCACTGCCATCAAAAATATGGGCTTTCTCTTTGCGGTTCCACTTCCCACCAGCGGCTTCAAGCACCTTGTTGGTGTTGGTGTACAGGCGACGATCCAGCTGGCCTTCCAGGAAGAGTTTGTTGCCCTCCACACGCGCTTCAGACAGAACTGCGAGGACGTCATTTGATACTTGCATTTCTTACCCCAATTTATTGATATTGAATTAGCCACCAGCCCCACGCTGACGGCTTAAATTGCTTTACCCGATCACTACGACGGATTGATAGCTTTCAGCAGCCAGTACGTCGTCTTCATCGTTGTCCTGCCAGAACATGGCTGGTAGACGATCAACTTCAAGATGGCTTGGCATCCATCCCAGAGTGCGTGCAACCCAGAAACTTCGGGTATGCCCAGCATTATCGACAACGGATACCCGTTCGCCTTCATAGCCCACCAGCTGAGGACTCAGGTTCCCAGTGCATTGCAAACCGGTGCGCTTCGCGTACTGATGGCCTTTTTCCATCATTGCCATACACTCGGTGTAATGCTCGAAAGAGCCTGCTTTGCTCTTCGGTTCGACAACCCCCATCCACTGAGCCACGGCTTTTGCACGCTTCGCCAGCAGGGCTATCCCGACCTTGAAAACACCACGGTCTTGAGTGAAAACGTATTGCTGTTTTAGCTTGTCGATTTTCAGCTGGTTCATAACGGGTTTCCTCGTTGCGATAATGTTCGGCCTGCGATCAGACCGAACGATTAGGTGTCAGACTACGTACTGTACGTTTAACTCTTGATGAAGCTGCTTTAGGACTGTTTCCCCACTCAATTCCAGCGATTCCATTTTTCCACCGATATAGGCAGCGCCAGTCACTTCAGTGTGGAAAAACGCGCCACGATAAATGATGCTATTCATGACAATGGAGATAACCCCCACGCTGCGAAGCTCATACAACAGCTCTTCTGCCGTCCATTCCATCGCATTGATCCAACCACGCAAATCCTCCAATGCCCCTTCATCTGGCGTAGGAGCCGCAAGCAGTTCATCCAGCTGCTGCACAAACTCATGGTCTGGCTTAAACGCTCTAAGAAAGCTACCAATCGCTTCTTTTCCACTTAGTCGATTAAAACCGAATGAGACACTGCGATTAGATGAATGGAAAAACTCCAACCCTTCTTTGGGCAAGGATCCAATGGGCGCATCTGCACTAAACGTGACGATAAAACTTTGGATAAATTCTTGCTTATCTGACATGTGAATCCTCTTTTCTTATTGGTATCGTTGTTTTGTTTACTTAACCAGTAAAACATGACCTAAGCCGCTGACGAATAATAGAAAAGAGATTATTTTGAGAAACAATATCGAGTAGTGAAAATGTTATTTCCGGAAGGACTCCACAGCTATTTTCCCGTGGTAATGATGAAGCGCGCGAACGCTTTCCTTGTGGTCGTCATCACCCGCCTTGCCCGATTGGCTGTATCGCTTAGTTGTCTGGTATCGCTCAACCAAAGCCATATACTCCGGATCATTTGCCCGGTCATAACGGACAGCAAAGCGACGGCTGACCCCAAACTTGTTTCTACGGTTGGCACCCATGAATCTTCCTTTTAAACCCGAGTTGGTTCGATAGGAAGATCATCCCACAGGTTCAGCGCTGACAAAGAGGTTCAAAATAAAATACATTCCCCCTGTTTTTACTGGTTGAACAGCCTCCCAATTATCAAATCACTACCTTTGCTCGTGTAATGTATCCCGTCATGGGTTCGTACCTGCACATCGTTCACGGTAAGGTTAAACTGACGCCCAATAGCGACCTCGGGGTCGAAAAAAGCGATCTGTGTTTCATCCACCGCCTGACGGATTGCTTGTCTGGTATTTACCAAGGCGGCTTCGGTGGCAGGATTCTTCATTGCAGGTGGCAATATCCAGATAATCGATGCACCGGGGTTGCTCTGCTGGATTTGCTGGATAAACTGTGTTGCCTTCTGCTGGTAGTTCGTGACTTGGTTTGCACCGATGCCGTCATTAGCCCCCAGAGAGATAACCACGGTCTCATAGTCCTGAAAACTCATTGTCTGAACATAATCGTTCCACTTTACCGAACTGCGGTCGGTAAGCCCTGTGCTCTCCTTATAAAGGCCGTCTACTGGGATGTGCTTCTTTGCGCTCGTCGCGAGGGTATAGGTTAAGCTATCACCGATAAACAGTGGCTTAGCCAATGATATTGCAGGCAGGAACAGGGTAAGAAATAAGGCAGTTTTCATAACTATTTCCAGGTCGATACACTGCCGATGATTTTAAAAAAGATACTTTTTTAATCCACGTTAAAGGCCGACGCTTTGCGGACAAAAAAGCCCACACCATCTGGTGCAGGCTTGGAGTCGAACTTTTTAGCACGCCTCATCAGGCCATTGCGGTTTCGGCCAGAGACAAAGCTTGTTCTTGAGTTTTAGCGATCCCCAACCACAAGATCCTTGCTGAAGGAAAGTCGAAGCGCAGGATGTTCAAAGCGCGCTGTTCATCCTCAGCAAACACGGGCTTGTATGCCGCGACACAGCGCTCATACTCAGCACCTTTTCGTAGCTGAGGAATTGCATAAACGATGAAGCAACGGTCTTCTGGCTCACCATATTCCGGTCCTGCTATTGATACAGCGTAATCGAACGCAAATTTTTTCACGTCATAGAAACTACCACTTTCTTCATGTGACATCGTGTATTCAATTTTTGTCCCAGCATTAGCACGTTTTTTCATGTGCTCAGTTTGCTGAGCATTGTTCCAGCGGTGCAATTGCATACGGCTGGCTTCTTTGCCCTTCAGGACAGCCTTGGCGTTTGGCTTGTAGCCTTGCGCGATCAACGCGTCAATCCACTCGCGGACAGTCACTACTGAACCGTTGAAACGGATTGCTGAAGCTAAATGGTTTTCAGCACGTTTTTCGTTTGCATTGACTAATGGGGTCATCGTAACTTCCTCGGTTTATTCATTTTGTTGACCCAATCATTCAAGCATGAGATTGACCGCTGACGAAGTGATTACACGCTGATTTTTATCATAAAAAATGCCCATCGAGGGTGATGGGCATTAAGGGGTATCGTGGGTTTGGGAAGCCCACTTCATTGATCAGACGCTAAGCATGTGTGGCAGCGTCGAACTCGGGTGAAAACACTGGGTTAACGCGAATGACTGTAGCCATTTCGACTTTCAGATTTACCTCCACATATTCCCCGTGCTTTAGAAACTGAACTTTCTGGTCGATACGACGCATTCCAATGCCGTTAGATTGAGCCTGAACCCACCAATCAAAGTCGGGCGGGATTGTCAGAGTTAATCCGTGCCATTGGGTCATAAACACGTTACCCATTGGCTTATACGTTTTCTGAGGCTTGCACCAGAATGGAAACATCAGCTGAACTAATGCACCATTGCGTGGGTCTACAAACTCCAGGAAAACACCAAAAGGTGACTCTCCTAAGACCTTTTTAAAATCCATCCACGCAGCGTGACAGAAGGTATTATCTCTCAATACTTTAACCATTTTCACGTCGTTCATTTCATTCAGCCTTGTTGGTTTCTATGTAATTAGTAAACCATGACCTCAGCCGCTGACGAATAGCGTAAACTATATTATTTTGAATTATTTCTTTTGTGATTGGTTTTGCTTCAGGCAAAAAAATGCCCACCGAAGTGAGCGATTAAAACGGGGCAACTTAACCTTTCCCGTTGATGATCCGAATCAACCTTTCATTCTGCTCCTGTGCCAGTGCTTCCGCCATTTCCTGAACGGCCATCATACGTTTGGTTGGCATGGGCTCGCTGAACAACGACGCAGTAGCAATAGCTTCAAGATACTCAGACTTCAGCTGATTTGCCTCTGCATCAGCGATGGGGAAAGTAGGTAACGGTACGCGTTTCGCGATGGAGGTTGCGACAGATTTCTGCGTTTTCATCGCTGAATTAGTCACAACAAATAACAGGAAATATCCCGCTAAGATACCCAGGCCAATTTTAGCGATCTTTGCTTTGACTCCTTTCGCGGTCAACATGGCTATCGCTGAACAGGTAATGCCCAGGCAAATGAAAAAGAGCGCCCCACCAGAGGTAGAAGCCACTGCGGTGAATAAAGTGATCATATTTCCTCGCTTAAGTGTTGTGGTAGACCAGGATATTGTCCCCCGTAGACAACCGGTAATGAAATTTCTAATCCTCATTTTAAAAATCAAGCCCCCTCTAACTTGACAAGACCGCTAGCGAGGATATTGTTTTGATTAAAATTAATAACAAGGTGGTTAATATGGACAGTCGTCTTCGCGACCTAATCAATGATTATTTAAAACGCGTTTCTGAAGCCATTGAGTTAATGAAGCTCTCAGGGTTCGAATTGCCAATATCTAATAACGCGTGGGCAGGAAACAGCATTCCACAAAGCGGGGAGTTGCATAGTGGCATCAGGTATTTCAAACATGGTTACGGATGCGCCGTGCATTTACGAACGGGCACTATCGATTTTGATTTTGGAGAACACGGGGAATTCAATGGTTTCGATTTTTGGCGCTTATCCGGCTTTGCAAAGGACAATTTAAGCCAATATGGATTTCAAACACCTGATGAATTAAAGCAATGTTTCGACGCTGAAATAACGAAAAGCAATCTGCTTTATTCTGGTTACATTCTTTATTATCTAAATGAACAGCAATAGGCCGGAAACCGGCCTATAAAAACACATATCGCCTACTTATCCGTGAAAGAAAATAGGCATGTTTAATACTCCGTGAAAGAAAATAGGCATGTTTAATACGCCGCTGATAAAGTCCTTTTCAGCTTTCAAATCACGGTAAAACGGTGAGTGAGCCTCTGCCAGTGCCAACAACGCACCACGCTCCGGACCAAATTCATTCACCTGCTGGGTGATCTCCGCAAAAATTTTACGGACGGTTTCCAGGTGACTGGCTGGTAAGCCGTCTTCCTCCAGTAACTGAAGGAATTCCGTGAACATCACATTGCGCGGGATCGGGTTATATTCTTGAGACACATTCACCTCCTAAATGCCCTCAGGGGCGGTTGATAATGCTATTCATACACTGTATTAATTACGCGTTGTCCAGCGTGTCACGCCTTCAGGCAATGGCACTTCCACCTCGGAGAAGTAACCGGTCTGGTATTTTCTCGCTTCTGAGTTACGCGAAAAGATGTAATGCAACGCCAGTTCTTTGTTGGCAAAAGTCATCCTGGTAAAGGTTTTCACTGGTGCAATAATGCCCTCCAGACATTGATTTTCGTTGTACCCAACAGGGCAGATATCGAACCAATGAGCATGGTTGAATGGTGCTTTTGTCTTCGCAATCTTCGCTTTATTCGGATCGTCATAACGCTGAGGCAACGTCACTTCAATCACATCGACAGGGGCATCCTGGTGGAGGTGAGGACTACCAAGCAGTGTATCGATCATAGGCCTGCCGCTTTCATCGCGTAGGCTCTCTGCAAGCCACAGCGTGCTCTTAGAACGATGTGGATGTGACACGTATTCCTGTGCGTAGCGCCAGCGGACATCAAAGCTGTGTATTTCGGATACAGAGTTGCTATTCAGTGAATAGTCCAGCCCGCTGTATTCGAGATCCTTGTTCGTGCTGAACATGTTCACGTCGGGCATTTCCTTAGAGGAAAACATCCACATGTCAGCAGCCTTTGTGCTCAGTTCTTTGATGCGCCCTTCAGGGTGTTTGTAGAACGATGCATACATCTCCGCCAGACCGCTCTTGGCGCTCTCACTTTCCAGCAACTGATAGATGCAGTGTACCGATCGGCTTATAGAGCCCACGTACACAAAGTTCCATTCACTGCCTTCAATGCGGATGCCGATCGGGATCATCAAAGCTGGAACCTGGACTTGCCCACCCGTCTCATGAACGTAGTTCATCTCGTAGTAAGCTTCTTTCCAAAGATGAGACATTTCCGCCAGACGTCTTTGGTTGGCTGGGTTTAAACGATGTAGATCACCGGCTCTGCTTTCCACAAAGCTAAACGCTTCCTGTTTTTCTTCATAACTGCCAAAAGCAGCATTCAGATTCTTCCACGCCTCCGCCTCCGGCCATTCAAAAATTGTTGTTTCCGCCACATTCGAGGCGTTCAGTTTCACCCAGCTGCGTGAGCCTTCTTTGATTCCCGTTTTCGTCAGGTTGAAGTTAATGCGCTGCACCCAGATATGCGGCTCTATCCGATCATCACGCTCACCATCCGTTGGCGCAACGTACAACGATAATTTACCATTCGTGTTCACAATGAGGCGCAAAGGTGCGGCCTTAATTATGCGCGCAAAATCGACTATCTGAGGCAGCATATTCATGCCCCGGCAGGCGATCATGTCCATCACGCCCAGCAGGTTTTCCCACTGCGCTTTGTCGGCCATCGCCTCTGCCAAAGGTGCTCCACGGTTCGCTGCACGCCATGCCATGACTGTTTTGTCGATAACGGTATCTTGGTCGGCTTCATTCCCCACACGCCCTACCACCAGCGCTGCTTTCAGCAGGTCGCGAGACTTCTGCTCTGACTGACGCTCTTCTCGTAGGTACTTAGCCAACGATTTGAACAGCGCAATGTAGTAGGTGTGGTCCGAGCGCACAGCCCGAGAATAGATGTAGTGCTCCAGATGCTCAGCGGTGACCGCGTCCAGGCACAGGTAAGGCAAACGTGCGTCGTCTTCCTTCCACTGTTTGTTGTACTTTTCGATACAGACGTTGACGTTATAGTCACGCGTCACACTTCCTCTCTTGTTGCTATAACTGGTCTTGCTGACTGGCGCTTTGACATTCAACAGGCCGTCTTTGATAAAGGCTACAGCTACGTTGCGGTCGTCTTTAAAGTCCACGGTAAAACTAAAGGAACCATAGGAACGATCGTCATTTTCTTTGGCTGCACCTGGTGCAGTCTCTGGGTTCGCCAGTGAATGCCATTGGCACATCACACGAGAGCCGCTACGTAGGTGACTGTTTGCCCATTCGATGAAACCAGCCAAGGATGGATACTTTTTATTTTCTGGGTTACTCAGCATGCCTGTACCGTCAGCATCATGAATGAAGCGGCAATGTTGCTCTTGGAATTTCATCGACACAAAATTCAGACCCAGACTCCGGTCGTAGAAATCACCAAATAGTTGTTCCCGATGGTCAAGCCCACAACACATAATCAGGAAACGTTTGTAGTGCAGTGCCATGCGCTCATGCGCCTTCAGCCGATCAGAATAAGCGACGTTTTGGAATTTAATTTGTTCCCCATCCATCCCCCGGAACAAGCGCTCTTGCTCATCCCGAGACGGGAACAGCATGTTCGCACCCAGGTGAGACTCCACAGGGGACACGATGCGATACAGGTTTTCGCCGTCGCGAACCATCAAGAATACCTTGGCATTCTCGCTGTTATTAATAAGGTTTTCCATACGGTCTTTGTAGTCGATATAGCGGCGAGTCGTTGCCATGACCAGTACGCAGCGCGGCGAAGGGAAAATTTGATCCACCAGCGCATGGGTATTGCACAGCGCTTGATAGAACTTGTCCAGGTCACCAAAGTCGAACCAGTCACTTAAGTCGTGGTAGATGGCCAACTCTTCATCGACCATCAATTTCTGCTGAACAAAGGTCAGAGGCTCATTGCTGGGAGCGGACTGCCCTTTACGGATCACCTTCACGTTGACGTCTTTGCCAATATAGAGATCTAAAGACTTGATACCGTCCATCAGTTTGTCAACCTGAGAACGCGCATCTTCTGTTGCAGCCAGCTGCGCCGCTGCCATTTCGGCAAAATAAGGCACCACAGCCTGAACTGCCGCTGTAATTTCGATATTACGCTCTTGGATCCACTCGGATTGGATTGTCGCTATTTGATGGTTTTGCTCGGCCGCATCACGCATGTTCTTGATATCGGCTTCAGTCACGCCCGCTGCAATAGCATTACCCACCGAGCCTGTAGCCAGGCGAATAGCGTTATTACTGATAGCAGGCATGGTGCTCGCACTTACACCTTTCTTTGCGGCTTTTTGCTCAATACGTTCTGTCACAATAGCTTTCATCGCCTCAGGGTTAGCGAGAGACTTCGACAGAGATTGAGTTAGATCGGTAACACGCTGCTGGCACAATGCGACTTCAGCATCACGGATCTGACGCGCATCATCAGCGAATACAAAAAGCTCAACAAAGTCATTAAACAAGAATCGGTGCTCTTTGACAGTTCGCTTAACACTGTGAGAAACGCCGTCTTTGTCTACTGTGACAAAGGTTGCGTATTGCTCGTAGTGCTTCGGATGTGCGCGGAGGATGACGGTATGAAGCTGATTTTCAACCCAACGTAGGGATTCGATGAGAAGTACCTCATCCATCAGGATAGCTTCTTCTGGGATATCCTGCATTGCGCGCCAATATTGCCCGCTTTGAAGTGAGTTGAAACGCTGGATACGTTCGACGTGTTCTTCACGAACTACAATGCCTGTCATGGCTCTGCCCTCAATTGTGATTCATTTTCTATTACTATCTTTACACGTAGTGAACAGCTGACGAATAGGTCACAGGCGCACAGAAAGACATATTTGAATAGGGATAGAGGGATCTGACCAGCGCATGTTTGCAGGGCGAAACCACCTTCATTCACCTGCATGTTTGCAGGAGGAAACTCCGCCCCATCGTTACGCGTCTGCGGAAAACAGCATACTTGCAAGGGGTAAAATCAGCTCCTACGCTGCATGTTTGCAGGGGAATAGCATATTTGCAGGGGGTAAACTCAGCCCCTCCGCTGCATGTTTGCAGGGGAATAGCATATTTGCAGGGGGTAAACTCAGCCCCCTCCGCTGCATGTTTGCAGGGGAATAGCATATTTGTAGGGGAATAACACTGCCGTTCCGCTGCATCTTTGCACGGGAATAGCATATTTGCAGGGGAATAACACTGCCGTTCCGCTGCATATTTGCAGGGGAATAGCATATTTGCAGGGGAAATTCCCTGCCGTTCCGCTGCATGTTTGCAGGGGAATGCATATTTGCAGGGGGAAACTCCAGCCCCTCCCCTACATGTTTGCAGGGGAAAAGCATATTTGCAGGGGAAATTCACTGCCGTTCCGCTGCATGTTTGCAGGGGAATGCATATTTGCAGGGGGGAAACTCCAGCCCCTCCCCTACATGTTTGCAGGGGAAATTCACTGCCGTTCCGCTGCATGTTTGCAGGGGAATGCATATTTGCAAGGGGATAAACTCAGCCTACTACTGCATGTTTGCAGGGAAAAGCATATTTGCAGGGGGGATATAACTGCCGTTCCGCTGCATGTTTGCAGGGGAACAGCATATTTGCAAGGGGATATAACTGCCCCTCCGCTGCATGTTTGCAGGGGAACAGCATATTTGCAAGGGGATATAACTGCCCCTTCGCTGCATGTTTGCAAGGGAATAGCATCTTTGCAAGGGGATATAACTGCCCTTCCACGACATGTTTGCAAGGGAACAGCATGTTTGCAGGAGGAAATCACGGTTCCTCAATAACATGTTTGCAGGGGGACGCATACGCCCTGGAATATACTTAATCCAGGTCGGTATTTTTCAACAAATCTGGGTCACGCGAATTGATTGAGAAAAAAACTTGTCGCTTTCCTTTCGACACCCTATAGCCTTCAGTGTACTTGAGGTATTTGACGTCTTCTAATAACTTCATTGCCCTTCTAACCATTTCAAGTTGCTTATAAGGGTCTGAGCGCATATTTAAACGCTTCATCAACCTTTCAAATGAGACTATCTGCACCCTATTCTCACTGTTTGGCAACCCTTCAAGAAAAGCATAGATAGCCTTTGCCACTTCATTTCTTTTGATCGCAGGGAATACCTTCAGCTTCAGAACGCGCTTGTAGTCCATTTTGTACAAGTCACTTAATTTTGGATTGAATTCCAAAATAACTTCGTTTGCAGCTGTATCCACCCTGGAGAAATTCAACAAGTGAGTTGTAGCACTAATCAAATCATCGCCAGTATCTTTGTACACAGATATTGAAGTGGATGTAATTTTTCGAAGTGATTTAGCGACCCTTTCTTTCAGGATTTTGTTAATTTGCCTTGTGTTGTAATCACACATCTTTGCAAAATCACTGAAGGGAAGCACAACTTTATTGTCTACCATTGGATATTCACTGAGTGACTGAATTATTGAAAGCCAGATACGAAAGTCTGTATCCATATCTAATTTAGGCCCAGATATGGTGACTCTGTCATAACCTTCGCTATTAACAATCTCAAGGTTTCTCAGCTCTTCCGAAGCATCCATCACCCTGCTACCAACATTTTTCTTTTCCCTGCTACTAACGGGACTAAAAACACTAAGCCTAAGCAGTGAGATAGGTTGAATCGATCGCGTATCTGTTGATGATATGTAATCAATTTCGCCCGTCGTCTTGTTTTTTACTTCCACAGACAGGCCTAAATCATTAATATCCTTAGCCATAGTTATTCCTAAAATATTATTATTTGTTAACAGGCATTTTGAGCCTTTGCATATTTGCAGGGGGATGTATAACATGTTTGCAGGAGGAAATCAGCATATTTGCAAGGGAAAAATGCATGTTTGTAAGCTGATCTTGCATGTTTGCAAGGGGAAATAACATGTTTGCAAGGGAATTTAACTCTGCAACTGGTTGAAAATAAAATAAAATATCAACCTTAGATCACTTAGTTGTTTTTAGTTATTTAAGATCACAATAGATCCAATTATTAGATCACTCCTGTTAATAACGGGGATAACTTCCTTACCACCCTTCAATTTACTTTAAAAACTCTAAATGTATTTCCATTGGGAAAAATAATTTCAAATCCTACTTTTTCACTCCGCATCTCTATTAAAAACCGATGCCTTTCCGTCCCTAGAAATCAGTGGATTATTCAGTAATAACTCCTTTCCTTCATTCTTGCATAAATCAAAAACCACCTTTAATTGATTGATTTTAAAGATTAACTATAAGGATTTGGTTTCCTTTATTTGTCCACAGCCGGAAGTAACATATACATGTTTGCAGGGGAATGATTTGCATGTTTGCAAGGGAAAATATGCATGTTTGCAGGATGATCTTACATACTTGCAAGGAGAACTTACATATTTGCAGGAGGAAACAGCATGTTTGCGGGGGAAAAATGTTCTATAATACTTTGATAGTATTAATCAATCTCGCCCTTAGATCCCTTAGGTCTTTTTAGATCAGTTATTAGATCAAAAGATCCAATTATTAGATCATCCCTGTGAATAATGGGTATAACTATTTGAAAAGCGGACATCTGGAATGCAATCCGCTTAAAGTTTAAGTAGCCACACGGGATCGAATTTATTTAAAAAGCAATATTTTTTGCCAGACCAAAAACAAAATCATTAGTGAATGTAAAATCACGCCACACCAGGCAACCATCCGCATCACGAATTTCTACCTGAGTTGATGTCTTACTATAACGAATGATCTCAATAGTCTTTCCAGACAAACCACCAGCTCTGATCAATGCTTCTGTAACCTTCAGACCTTCTTGATGGTTAGGAAACTGAATGAACGGTTTAACGAGTCGATAACAATATGTTTGGTATCAGAGTCTGTTAAAGGGTCTCTATCGTATTTAAACCTAACCATGATAACGTGTAATTGCGCTATTTTTAGCCAAAAAATGAAATAATAGGCACACTGATCCTACGCTGCGGTTTGTAACCATCGTTTTTTGGCCATTTTATCCCGCCTTTCAGACAGTAACGTGGTTGCGTGTATGCCTTTTTCCGCACTCATAAATCGCAGTCGGTTTCCACATAAAATACATTGGTACGGATCTGTGTTTAAAAACCCTTTCATCAGTGCGGCAAAGCCTGGTTTTTCGGGTACGCTAGGGGACATGATGTCCAACGCATCATACACTTTAGGTAATAAACTGCCGCGTTTGCGATTGGCTAAAAAACCGTAATAGCGGATCATCTTAAAATGTCGGGCAGGGATATGATTGATATAACGTCGTATCATTTCTTCTTGGGATAAGGTCTGTCGTCGGTATTGTTGGCTATGGTGGTCATAATAATGATGCACCACTGTGCCCCCGCTGTAATGTTTCAGTTGGGAAGCCGAGATAGGCGGACGTTTTAGGTATCGGCCCAGATATTTTACATTGTGCCAAGCCCCTCGTGTCTTTTTGGCAAAATGGAGTTTCCAATAACGCTGAAACTGGGCATTGAGGTAACGACACCAGGTCGGATAATCCCGAATATGCCCGAAGCCCTGTAATGTGTTGGGTTGTAGCTGAAAATAGCTATCTCGAAGAAGCCGAATGACCGCGCTGCGCCAGACTTTTTCGACGTCTTTCTTTTTGAAAAAAATGGGTTTCCAGGTGTCATATTTTGTGAGTCCGCCTCGTGTCACCGATAAATGAATGTGTGGATGTTGATTGAGTTGGCGACCATAAGTATGTAGCGCACAAAAAATACCAATTTCGAGGCCAAGGCGTTTGGCGTGTTTGAGCATGGCATGCGTGGCGCAGCGAAAAAGTTGATTAAGTAAGGCCCAGTTGTTGTTAAAGAAAGGCCAAAGCAGGTGAGGCATAGTGAGAGTGATGTGTTGCCACTCGCAATCTGGCAAAATATGCCGTTGTTGGGCAATCCATTGTTCGGTACCTTTGAGGCCACAGGCACTGCAGGCTTTGGATTTACAGGTTTGGCAAAAGAAACGAGAATGGGAGCATTCAGGAGAAGAACAGCAATAACGGCGAACGCCCATCGCACAGGTGCTGCAGGCGAGCATCTTTTCGACAGAGATGAGTTGCCATTCATCGACGGTGTTGTTATCAATGAAGCGGTTCCATCCGTCATGGTATTGAAATAGCAGTTTAGCGGGTCTGGGAATATACATAGAGCGGAGTATAAAAGACGAACAGGGCGTTGCCTAGGAATAGAGCGGCTCTGCCGCGATGCTCACGCCAAAGGCGTGCTTACGTTCTAATTGCATTACGACGAGTATGTTGATGGTAACGACGAAAAGCGCGCTCAGTGGACGTGCCGGACTTACTCAGCTTCAACGAGCACCAAGCACTGGTATGTCCGATCACGAAAACCGAAAGTGTGTTTTTGGCCCTATTTTTCTCTTGCTGCATGGATAGTTCATCCTCGCGCGTCAAAGATGCACGGATCCATTGACCGGTTGAGGTCTGATTCGCCAAGTGCCACTGCATGGTGAATGCCAGATTAGCCCACCAGCGTAGACGGATGATACTGGCGTTCACTTTGTTGGCGATCAGAAACTGATAGCGTTCCGTCGTTAGTACACGCAGGTCTTTACGAGACGCAATCCCATCCATTGTCTGATGGCCGTTTAAGCCCAGGCTGCGATAAGTTTGGCCGCGCTGCATCATGCGGTTGTACAGTGCTGACTTTCCTTTGCACAGGGAAACTGCACCGAAGCGCAGATAAAATTGAGCAGCACTGCCGGAGGTGTATTGCCCAGCCAATACCGCTTCACGCAGTCGAGGATATTCCTCCCAAATGATGAACTCAGCAGCATCCGCGTCGATGGTCACTTCACTGTCCTCGCTGAAGCTAACCACGCGACGTTTTCCGTTCGGCGTATTGATAATGCGGCTGGCACGCTCATCGTCGGCACCGTTAAAATAGGCCATTTCAGCGATGGGATCAGCCAGGCCATCCATACCGGAATCATTACCAAACTGCCCGACCTTGACCCACAATGCTTTGGGCATAGGGGTCTTTGGGGTGACAGGCATTTCAGGCTCATCTTCCAGTAAGTCGAGCTCACCTTTTGCCCAGACGCGGCGATAGATTTCCAGAGCATGAAACGGTTTTTCGTTAAAATGGTGGAATGACCACATGAAGTCTATATGGATTAACGCAACCTCACTGACAATGCGAAATTGAGGTGACGCCATGCGGCGGTTGTGGGCGGTGTTTTCCAGTTCGCCCGATCGAAGTTTATCGGCTACATCCTCAGCACGCAGCTGCTCAACGTAGTCCATACTGCAACAAACATGCAGCAGGCGCTCCAGGAAGCGCGGTGAATAGACATCAGGCTGAACCTTGATGAAGCCTCCAGCATACAAGGTGCGACCCACAGGATGCCTATCTTCCCACGCATTGCGACGCTTGGACAAAAATCTCTGAATACGGTTGAGCCCAGCCATGTAACCGTGGCGATCGTCATCAGAACGCAGAAGGTTTTCCATTGATTTATCGAGACCGACCGCCTGGCAAGCCCAACATCCAAACCGGCTCCCACAGGCTTCACTGGATTTTTTCTCAGAACCCGACCAAACACATTCCCCTGTTGCGGCCTTGTAGAGCTCAGCGGTGTCGTTGTTGCTGTCCAGGTAGCTCGGCAGCAGATACTTAGAAGCGCTTCCGGCGCTTAGCAGAAACTCCCACACGTCGCCCTGTAACCAATGCCTGATGGGGTACAATTCGCCGCCTTATTTTGTGATCTTAACCTGACTCGCATTCCCGCCTTTTAAGGCGATGTTTTTGGCTCGGATAACGCCCTCTGCATCGCGGCTTCCCAGCAGCAAACAGACGCGTTTACCCACGGATTTTGGCAGGCTTTTCACGTATGCCGTTTTGGCGCGTTTGGCCGCAAAAATCTTCAAGTCGTTGGAGCACTGACGCACTGAGCTGTTGGTGAACGTGGGCAAGCCACGCCCCGTCAGTATCCGCCCCGTCCAGCTGGAGGTGAGCCCCGGTTTTGCGAGAACAATAGACAGCGGCAGGTTTTCTTGATCGATGAACTTTTCAAGCGCAGCCAGTTTCTGATCGGCGAGCCAGCGTATCTCAGGGTTTTCAATGCCAGTATCGGTATGCAAAAGGTAATGGTGTTGGCTAATAGGAATTCCCGCGCGAACAGCGCGCACCAACGCCATGAGGAATAAGTGCAGGACAATTTCGGAGTCTTTACCGCTACTCCAGGCGAGGGAGATCGTCCAATTATCAGCAAGGGCTTGGTAGATAGAAGCTGTGCCATTATGGATGAGATCAGCCATGCTGACTCCACGACTGGCATCACGATAGTTCAGGTCGGCATCTTCCTTCAGTGTTTGCCATACGGCCTGCCACTTATCCGCTTTTAAGACTGATATGGAAGGTAGTTCCGGATTTTTAAAGTTGAAGGAATGCTGCATAAATCACCTGTTATTTGTTTTGTTTACAGGATATTTTCTCATGAGGCAGACAGCTGACGAAGTAATGAGCGCTAAAAACAATTCTTTAGCTAGATAATTAAATTTATAATATTCTGTGATAAATTAGACTAAAACCTAAAAGGTTATCTCATGTGGCAAATTGAACTGGAAAGTATAATTAAGAAATTGGATTCAGATTACGAAATTGCGAAGGAGGAAACATTATGCTGTTCAGGGGCAGCTTATTGTGCTTTTGAAGCAAATACAGAAACCTTCAAATATGCAATTGGTTTTATAGAAAGATTTTTTTCGAATAGCAAATTCTTCACCTACATCCTAACATCCTATGAAAATCAAGAAATAATTAATCAGTATATTTCTAATGATGAAAGTAAAGACATTTCATTCGTAATTAAAGGGGCTGACATTTATAATAATTGTAACTGCCTACGCAGCCACCGAAATATTATTAGCCTTAGCTTTATCAATGAGCATAAAGAAAAAACAAAATGGAAATGCCATCATGGCGGCTCTTATGCATCTTGGTTGAGTGGTGCGCACGAAAGAATTGATGTAGCAACATATAACTTGCAACAAATAAAGTTAATTAAAAACAAACTTGAGTTATTTGATTTTATAGAAAAACGATATTACTATCCGAATGAAACATCAAGTGTTAATGATAATAAAATAACACAACATAAAGACAATTATAAGTATTACCATATTTTAGATAGTATTATAAAACAATTCAATAGGGATAAACCGAACGATCTAACAGAAAGAAATGTCGATATCGAATCAATTTCTCAGGAATACAATGCCAATGGAGTGAAGCTAAAACTGGTTGACGCACAGTTTGCCCGGTATAGCTTGTTATCTATTAATGAGTTTACTAACATAGAAAACGACGGTCCGTTTGGTGCTGTGTTTGACAGTCGAATAAATAAGAAATTGCAAATTAATACTTCTCCAAAGTTATTAAATATATTTAAAGAGTTGATCTCCTGTAACTATTTAAAAAATCTAGCATTAAAGCCAATGGGTATCATTGACGTAGGTTTCGGATTGGAATCTATAGAACGAGGCGCCCCTCTTGGTGCATCAATAAAAATGCTACCTTCATTATCTTGTTTTTATGGTGTGATATATAATGATAAATTAATAGTTTCACACAACAAAGAAAAGCAAGAAATAACATTTGAAGAATTAAGGGATGATTACAATCTATTGGATGACGGCTGCGTTGTTACTCAAGTTATTCACATTAAATATTTTATAGTCAAGAATGTGGAGAATACTTCATTGAGCATCTAGATCATGAGTATATTTTATATGATTCATCTGAATATACATTAAAAGAGGAAAAACCTGAACAAAAAGGCAGTGTAGATAAAATAAAAACATTTAAAATTGACAACTCGAAAATTCCTTTTTTCTATAAGCATAAAGGTAATTACTTGCTACTCATAATTCTTGAGCTATATTTTATGAATAAAGAATTATTGCGAGAGTATTTTGAAGAAGTAAATAAGAACAAATAGATAAGTTTAAAAAAAGCCAGAATACCCTGGCTTTGGTAACATTCAATATTCTTCAAACTGTGGTCCGGTGTAGTTGTCAAATCGCGACCACTGGCCGTTGAAGGCCAAACGAACCGAGCCGATAGGCCCGTTACGCTGCTTACCCAGGATAATTTCGGCTACCCCTTTGTGCTCGCTATTCTCGTTGTAGACCTCGTCACGGTAGATGAACATGATGAGGTCCGCATCTTGCTCTATCGAACCCGACTCGCGCAGATCCGAGTTTACGGGTCGTTTATCTGCTCGTTGCTCCAGTGAGCGGTTAAGCTGCGATAAGGCCACCACGGGTACCTGTAGTTCCTTCGCAAGCGCCTTCAAAGAGCGGGATATTTCTGCTATTTCCTGTGTTCGGTTGTCTTTCAACGCCGGAACCCGCATCAACTGAAGGTAGTCCACCATGATCAGGCTCAAACCACCGTTTTCACGAAACACTCGCCGTGCCCGCGATCGCAATTCAGTCGGAGTTAGGCCGCTGCTGTCGTCGATATAGACGTTTCGTTTTTCCAGCAAAATGCCCATCGTGCTTGAAATACGAGCCCAATCTTCGTCATCCAGTTGGCCCGTCCTGATTTTGGTCTGGTCAACGCGGGACATGGAAGCCAGCATACGCATCATGATTTGTTCACCTGGCATCTCCAGGCTGAAAATCATCACAGGCTTGTCCTGTGTCATCGCTGCGTTCTCACAGATGTTCATCGCAAAGGTGGTTTTACCCATTGAAGGGCGCGCTGCGACGATGATCAGGTCGGACTTTTGGAGTCCGGCTGTCTTTTTGTTCAGATCGGTGTAACCCGTATCGACGCCTGTCACCCCGTCATGCGGTGTTTGGTACAGCTGCTCGATGCGCGTTACAGTTTTCTCCAGAATGGCATCAATGCCCATCGGCCCGCTGTCTTTATTAGTTCGAGCCTCTGCAATCTGGAACACACGGCTTTCGGCCAGGTCCAGTAATTCAGCACTATTCCGACCCTGGGGATCGTAACCCGCATCCGCAATATCATTGGCCGCAGTGATCATTTCCCTCACTACGGCACGCTCACGCACGATGTCGGCGTAGGCTGTGATGTTAGCGGCGCTTGGGGTATTTTTCGACAGTTCGGCCAGATAGGCAAAGCCACCGACCAAGTCAAGCTGGTTGTGTTGCTCCAGTGCTTCAGCAAGTGTGATCAGGTCAATCGGTCGGCTTGATTCCACCAGCCGTTGCATCATGGTAAAAATACTTTTGTGGGCACGGGTAAAGAAATCCCCTTCCACAACACGTTCGCTCACCAAATCCCAGCGTTCATTGTCCAGCATCAGACCGCCAAGAACGGATTGCTCCGCTTCAAGTGAATGGGGAGGCATTCGAAGACCAGCCAGACGCATATCTTGTTCAGTGGCGATCGTGGACGAACGTTGATTTTTCTCTTTCATCACCGGCCTCACAGCGTGTTTCGTTGCGCGATTTGGCGTTCACATTCAGCCGCCAAGGACGGGTAATGCTGTGCAATTGCAGAATACAGTTGCTGGCTCATGCAAGAGGCTTCACGTTCCTGCCCAGAGCTACGATACGCATTTTCTTTATCGTGATCGTAGTTGCTGAGCAGCTGTCGAACGTAATTCACTTTTATGCGAGCCAGAAACGCGTCGGTGTTTTTGCCTTTTCGGCGAATGGAATGGCCTTTCCCCAGCGCGCGCGGCTTACAGCCTCGGCTTTCATAGTGGGAGATAGCTAACGTTTCCAAGGAAGCGTCATCAATGACGCGGATGGTGATTTTAGGCAGGATAGGCAGTGCGTGATCCATAAAACCTCCGAGCTGCCGTGACGTTATTTTTTTATTGAACGGCACGGGCGGTGTAGTGAAGTGAGATAAAAAAGGCCGGAGAACCGGCCTAATCTTGCGAAGACAGCGCGTTGGTTTATGCCTCAGCGTCGCCCTCGCCTTCACCGTCATGAGCCTCAGTGGCTTCTTCATTGCCTTCGTTTTCAGCCTCAGCAGCTTCTTTCGCCGCCTGTTCGGCTTCCTCTTCCAGCTTGGCCGCTTCTACATCGCTCAGCGCTGCCATCAGCTGGCGGGCAACTTCAGGGGACAGACGCAGCACCACTTCTTCCGGCACGGTCTCAGCGATTTCAATCTGGTTTTCGTGCTCAGCCGTTGGTGCGGGAGGGATCTGCGAGCGCAGCTGATCCAACGTCGGCAACAGGCTTTCGAAGGTTTTGCGCACGACTTTTGGTTTCACCTTGGCTTTCTTCGGCGAAGACACATAGCGCGCGGTGACGCGGTTTTTACCTGCTTGCTCGGCTTTAGCCAGAGAAGCCATCAGGATGTCGAAAGCGTCACGGTCGGTGCCTTGGCAATCAGTGATCACGTCAATCGCAACATCACCGGACACTTTATCGTCTCGTACCAATTTTTTAATGCGCTCTTCGGCTTTAGCCAGGATCAGGCTGCGACGAACGGTTACGCCGGACAGACCCAGACGACGAGCGATAGAGTCGATTTCGTGGCCCCAATCAACCAGACGGCGGAAACCTTCAGCGCGCTCAATCATCTTCAGGTGCTTGGTGTTGGCGCTTTCGATCATGTTGAAGACTTCTTCGTCCTTACCGCCTTCGAACTCTTCAATGATCAGCTTTTCAAATACTGCACCTTCAGCGATAGCGGCCATCAGGCCGGTGAAGCGGTGGTGACCGTCGATGATTTTCAGGCGAGTCACACCGTTCACAACAACCACTTTAACGCGGATAGCCGGGACGCTGCTCGGGTGGTTCAGGTAGGCGTTCTTGAACATCTCTGCGCGCTCTACATCAACCTCACGCAGGTTCAGGCCTTCTTCAACGTACAACCATGAGACGCTGACCGCGTACACGTTGTTTCGACCAACGTTCAGCTCTTCAAACAGCGCGCTGTTTGCAGCTGTTTTGCGCTCTTTGGATACGAAGTCGCTCAGACCACGCAGCGTGGATGGGGCCTTGTCCATCTGACGCATGATAGCGCCCAGATTGCCCATCAGCTCGTTGTCACGGGAAGCTTGGAAGATTTGTTGTACGTTGATAGTCATGATAGTTACTCCGCAAATTGTTATTGGTTGTTTACGTGTTTGTGCTTACTTCTGAATCCAGTTAAACACGGCGTGTACCGGTGACGAATAGCAAATGCGGAAAAAAATAGTCTTTTTTCGATTGTTTTTTTATCGATGGGAAATGGGCGTAAAAAAAGCCAGTATTGCTGGCCTTTGGTTGGAGAGTTCCGTTACTGTGAGTTGGCTTTCGCTTCCGTCATGATTTTGTTCATTGCAGCGGCAAGCTGCTCGCTTTCACCTTCGGTGTAATCCGGCCAAGGAACGAAAGGACGATTTGTTTTGTTCAGCAAAGAGAAACCTGTAGGGCACCGCCATTGCATTGGAGTCGTTTGACCTTCAGTGAAGTTAACCAACATCAGTTCTTGCTCGCAAGTGACATCTTTCACACCACCGATCTCAATCAGGCGGGTGCTCATTATCCCAAAATGTTCATCTGCAAACTTCAAGTGGTCATAGGCCGCAAATGTGCTGTAAAGGCCGACCCACAGAAGGATCTGGATATTAAGGATAGTGCCTATCTGTCCGAGAGTTTTTTCTTTCATGGCTTTGCGTAATAAAAGCGCGGCACCAAACAGCAAGTACAGGCCACCAGCCAGGAAAAGCCATACAGGTAAATTGGAGCCTGATTGGTCCACCTGTTCAGAGCCTGCATCCATCAATGATTTGATGAATGGAGCAAGGAGCAAGAAGAAAGCCGGAACATAGAATAGCCAAGTCAATTTTACTTGTCCGATAGCTGCTATACGTTTTTCCTTGTCAAGGCTCGCTTCTTCTAGCACAACTTTCATTGTTTTTGCGAAGGAAAATATCGCTGCGATCATAAATAGGACCGTCATTATTAAATACATTTACTCTCCAAAACTCAGGAATACATACTTTGAAGCAATGGTACAATGTTAATAATTAAAATAGTAATTAATTCAGTCGCAAATTGAGGGGCATTTTCAGGTAACGGTAAATGAACTGCCACCCTTCCCCGTGTGGTGTACGGTAATCCAGGCGCGGTAGATGCTGCTTTGCATCGTGTTGATTATAGTTTTTCGATGCAGTATTGAATTGGAAAAAATGCGCGAGCTCATGCGCTACCAGCGCCCGAAGATGGTCTAGTCGGTTAATGGAATAAAATGAGCCAATTTCCTTATCCTTGCAAACATGCGCGTACTCGTGAAAGTAGCATGCAAACATGCGCAGGCCGTATATTTCGACCAAATCCGTCTCGAAGATGAGTAACCAGTACTGAAAGGTTAGGTGCTAATATAGTACCTAACCTTTATTTTCAATGTGTTATGTGAATATTCGCGTGCTGATGGTAAATCAAGGAGCACCAATGGCACATGTACATTTCATGTATATTTCATGTAATTCTCGTGGTTATTATATTTGGCAAAAGTCATATGTAGGAAAGCTAATTCGATTTGACTTGAGAACTAGAGATCTACAAATCGCTCATAAACGTTCAAAAATTCTACTTAGTACTTTTCATCGATTAAAAAAAGAATGCACTGATTTTGATGAGATCAGAGCACATTTAATGAATGAACGAGATATGTTCATCGAAGAAGGGATCCATTTAGAGGCAAACTACATTTATTGGATTAATAGCGGGAATTTACCTAATAGACAGCTGAATGATAGCCGCTTTCAAGCTAAAGGGCATAAAATTAGTCAAGTTGCTGATGAGTGGTACAACGAAATGAAATCTGAATGGAGGCCATTAACATTTAAAGGTAACAAGGCTGCGATTGATTATTTAATTAGCCTATATGGTGATAAAGATATTCAATCATTTAACAAACCAAAGGTAGCTAGTTTTAAAAAAGCTTTAAAGAATAAGTATAAGTCTGAATTCTCTAGCCAATCCATGTTTAAGAAAGTATCAGCTCTTTTTAGCTTTGCCGCTGATAAAAGGGATTATATTACTAAAAATCCTTTTAGTAATATGGGATATAAGAAGATTAAAAAAATTAACCCTAGAATCTCAGTATCCACTGAATCACACAAAAAAGTACTTGAACTTATAGAGCACAAATCTCATCTGTGGTGGCTTATACAGGTACTATATTACACAGGTATGAGAGTGACCGAATGTATACAGCTAACAGAGCAGGATTATGTATACATTGCGGATAAAGGACAAAAGATAGCTTGTATAAGTGTTAATGATAGGGATGGTAAGAGGATTAAAAATTCAAGTAGTATAAGAACTATACCAATTCATAAAAATTTACTTCAAAGCGGAATTATGGATGAGAAGCCAGTATTTCCATGGGCTGTTCATAATCCAGTATCTAATGCTGTAGCAAACCTATTTAAAAAAATAGATGAAAAGCATAGCCCACATGACTATCGATACGCTATGAGTGATAGGCTAAGAGATATATCAGACCTTCCCGACCATATAAGGTTTAGCATACTTGGTCACAGTAGTAGTACTATGACTGATAGCGTATACAGAGGGAAAGAGCCTATTTTTCTGATGAAAGAAGCAATTGACCGAACTTAGCCATGTTGTTCCAACATAGCTAAGTTTTTACCATCAGCACGCGAATATTCACATAACACATTGAAAATAAAGGTTAGGTACTATATTAGCACCTAACCTTTCAGTACTGGTTACTCATCTTCGAGTACTATCAGTACTGGATCCTAATCCAAAAAAATTAGTTATTACAATGAATTATAATTCATACTCACATGCTAATGAGTTTAGTTTTACATGAATATTACATGATTATATCAGGCTCCAGTACTGATATGGTAGCGTTATGATAAGTACAAAACTGAAGCTCAATGTGTTCTCGCGACAAAGTTACTTGCCTTTAGTACTCGAATTGTTTTGGGTCAGGATGGATTTTATCTATCGAAAGTTTCTAAGGAATCTGTTGCTCATGTAAAAAATGAAGGGCTTTTTATATCATTGAAGTAAAAGTTCAGTACTGATTTGCGGTTATTGGTATGCATACACCTTAGCTAAGCTATCAATAATATTTGTTGATTACTGTACTTGCCATTTTATTTTTATAAAAAAGTGTCCAATGGGTCAGCAGAGGTATTAAGAGATACATTATTACCATTGGACATTTTTTACTGATTCACGACCACCAATCAGGGCTATTGAGCATTAAATCAATATCACTATTGAGTTTATCAATTAGCTCTATTAGTACTGAATCCTAAACCAATAAAAACTCATCATTATTGTTAATTAGATTTCATATCCATATGATAATTAATTATGTTATACATGAAGGAATCAGTACTGATAGAGTAGCGTTATGATAAGTACAAAACTGAAGTTCATTGCATTTTCATGACAAAGTTACCTGCCTTTAGTACTCGAATTATTGTCAGTCAGGGGAGTAAACTGTTTTTATGAATACTTAAAGTAATACCTTACTGAAGTAAAAAATGATGAGGTTTTTATATCATTGAAGTAAAAGTTCAGTACTTTATACTAAGAACTATGTATAAACCTCTCGATATTAGAACTAGATTCACATTTATTCAAGTAATAAACAGGAGGATTATCATAAGTGATATTAACAGTTCAAAATTCTTTATTTGGGTAATTTTATATATAATTCATAATATTAGATATCTTAATTATATATTTTTCATCACAAAATAAGAATGGTAAATGTGTGATAGAAGGCATGGAAATTTAAATTAAAATAATGTCTAATTGTACCTGTTACTGATTATAAAGCTCCATAATATTTACTTTATTTCTTGTAAAAAATAACTGTTTAATAATGTGAGGATAAAATGAATCTAAAAAAAAAGCTTATTAGTACTTCATTATCACTAGCGATTACTGGGATGATTAGTACAAGTTCATTAGCCGCAGATGATACCAAGTTAAAAGCCACAAAAACGAATGTAGCGTTTTCTGATTTTACCCCTACAGAATATTCCACAAAAAACAAACCAAATGTTATACTTATTACTGTTGATGATTTAGGCTATGGTCAACTTCCATTTGATGAACGTTCTTTTAATCATAAATCAATGGAAAACAGAGAAGTCGTTGATACTTATAAAATTGGTATTGAACAAGCGATTGAAGCCGCTAAAAAATCAACACCAACATTGCAATCATTGATGAATGACGGTGTAAAATTAACTAATGGCTATGTTGCTCACGGTGTTTCAGGTCCTTCTCGAGCGGCAATAATGACAGGTCGTTCACCTGCACGCTTTGGTATCTATTCAAACACAGATGCTCAGGATGGAGTACCTCTAGAGGAATTATTTTTACCTGAGTTATTTCAAAAACATGGCTATTATACCGCTGCAATAGGGAAATGGCACTTGTCAAAAATAAGTAATGTTCCTGTTGATGAAAAAAAACAAACTCGTGACTATCATGATAACTTTATCACTTATTCAGATGAACCGTGGCAGCCACAAAATCGCGGTTTTGATTACTTCATGGGCTATCATGCAGCTGGTGTAGCATATTATAATTCTCCATCATTTTTTAAAAATAGAGAACGTATTGAAGCAATTGGCTATAGTAGTGATCAACTAACTGATGAAGCAATTGGTGTTGTTGATAGAGCCAAAATGCTTAATGAACCATTTATGCTTTATTTAGCTTATAATGCACCACATCTACCTAACGATGATCCAGCACCTGACATTTATCAAAAACACTTTAATACTGGAAATCAGACAGCAGATAATTTTTATGCTTCCGTTTACTCAGTTGATCAGGGCGTTAAAAAATTACTTTCTCAGTTAGAAAAAAACGGCCAATTAGATAATACAATTATATTCTTTACATCTGATAATGGTGCTGTTATTGATGGACCATTACCATTAAATGGTGACCAAAAAGGCTATAAGAGCCAAACAAATCCAGGTGGTGTTCATACTCCAATGTTTGTATGGTGGAAAGGAAAACTTCAGAATGGCAATTACGATAAGCTAACTTCAGCAATGGATTTTTTCCCAACAGCTTTAGATGCAGCTCAAATAGAGCGTCCTAAAAATTTAGATGGCGTATCTCTACTCCCTTATATTTCTAAAGATAAAAGCAACTCTAAATCAAGTGAACCTCATAAAAATTTAGCTTGGATAACTGCATATTCACATTGGTTTGATGAAGAAAACATTCCATTCTGGGATGGATATCATAAATTTGTTAGAAAAGAATCAGATGATTATCCTCACAATCCAAATACTGAGGATTTGAGTCAATTTTCTTATACAGTTAGAAATAATGACTACTCCTTAGTCTATACAGTAGAAGATGACAAATTAGGGTTATATAAAGTTACGGATTTACAAGAGAAAAACAACCTAGCAGATGATAAACCAGAAGTTGTAAAAGAAATGCAAGAAACAATAAAAGAATTTATTAATTCAAGTAAACCACCAATCAATGATATTAATAAAAATAAGTTTGGTGAGATTAAAAAATCATTAGGTCTTTAATTAATAAATGGCAGGTAATACCTGCCATATTTAGGTGGGTATATGCACTTCACAATTAAGCCAACAAGTTTCCAATGTAACATCAAATGTGATTATTGTTTCTATTTAGAAAAAGAACATATTTTTCAACATAAAAACTGGATGAACAATGAAGTTCTTGAAAAATTCATAAAAAAATATATAGATGCTTGTAATACAAAAAGTGTTTATTTCACATGGCAAGGAGGAGAACCGACTATGGCAGGAATCTCCTTTTATAAAAAAGTTGTAGAATTACAAAATAAATATAAAGGCAGTAAACAAATTTTTAATGCATTACAAACGAACGGATTACTGATTAATGATGATTGGTGTCAATTTCTAAAAAAAAATAACTTTCTGATTGGAATATCTATAGATGGACCAGAGGATCTACATAATAAATATAGAAAAACAGGTTCAGGGAAAGGTACGTTTAAAAAAGTACTAAATGCTATTGAACTATTTAAACAGTACAATATAGAGTTTAACACCTTAACAGTCATAAATAATTATAATGTAAATCATCCAATTGTCGTTTATGAATTTTTAAAAGAAATTGGTAGTAAACATATTCAATTTATAGAACTACTAGAAACAGATGTTCCCAATGAAAAATTTATTGGTGATATAAAGTTTGATATTATAAATTTCTCTGTACCATCCGAGTCCTATGGTATTTTTATGTCCGAAATATTTAAACGTTGGATTAAATATGATTTTGGAGATATATTTATAAGGCAGTTTGAGAGTTTTATTAGCTGTTTTCTAGGGAATGGACATAGCAGTTGCATATTTCAACCTGTATGCCACGATAATTTTGTGATCGAATCAAACGGTGATATATATGAATGTGACCACTTTGTATATCCAGATTTTAAAATAACAAATATAGATGAAGATATCGAAAATATTTCCACTCCGAAATTATCATTTGAAAAGGCAAATCTTTCTAAAGAATGTTTGGAATGTGATTATAAATCCATATGTAATGGAGGATGTCCTAAGCATCGGATTAATAAAGCTACAAATGCAAATATATCTTACTTTTGTCATGGTTATAAAAAAATGTTCTCAACAATAGTTCCATACCTAAATGCAATGACTTCATTAGCAAAAAATAATATACCATTAAATGAGATATCAAAAATTGCAGATCAAATCGAAGCAATAAATAAAGCCTAATACTTTAGATAAATGGGGAAAAATAAGAGTAACATTTCCCCATACAGCATATCAATTATTTGTGCTAATGCTTATCTATAGACTACTCCCTAATGATACCCGCCTAATTCAACTAAAATAGTATCATTTAGTACTTGATCCTATCTATATGATTCAGTATCATTTGACTATACCCATTTGAGTCACCATACATAAATCCCAATTGCAATTGAGCATAGGCATTCCCTTGCTTGGCCGATAATTCAAACCATTTAAAAGCTTCCTCATAATTATGGCTGTTATAATAGTGTGAGCCAAGGCCATATTGAGCTTGGTCATTTCCTTGTTCAGCCTCCCTTTTAAGTATTTTTAATGGTTTATCATCCATTATTCCAACTGTACTTTTACCATTTTCAGTTTGATTATTTAACCTTGCCAGTACATCAGCAGCCTCTTTAACTCCTCTGCTCGAGGCTGACTGAAGGTATTTAATACCTAAGACTTCATTTTGCTTCACCCCCTCACCGACCATGTACATAGAGCCCAAAACTACGTCAGCTTGGCCAGAACCGTTCTCAGACGCTCTCTTTAGCCAATACAAAGCTTTTGAGTAGTCTCGTTTCCCGTCATAGCCCATATAGTAAAAAAATCCAGCCTGAGCTTGAGCTTCAGGGTTATTTTGTTCTGCTGATTTCATATACCATTTAATCGCCTCTTCGGGGTTTCTTTCGACTAGCCGCCCCTCTAGGTATACATTGCCTAAAGCTTGTTGAGAAAGAGCATCGCCATTGTTTGCCAGGGTTGTTAGTTTAGATATCAAGGATTGCTCACTTTTGACAGGCAAATTATTAGCAGTAGCACTGAGGCTTAATATCAATGTTAGCGATATAAAAAAAATCCGTTTCATATGTAAACCCTTTAATTGCTTATAAATACTTGGTGATTTTTGATAATTATACGTATCAACCTAAGATTGGCTGATCAAGCTGAAAAGTCTAAGAAATAGTATTTTTAATACCTTTAATTAAAGACAATAAAATAACGTATTTTTTCAGTATACATAAGGGGAATTTTGATATCCTCACGTACAGGTCATCAGCTGTTAATGATTAAAAAAAGCCCGACATAATGGGGTCACTTCATAAGCAGGACTTTCTGGGGGAAGTAGGAAAAAGAAGGAGAGGTGTTATTTTTGTACTTTGACCGCTTCAGCCTTCATGGCTGCATCAATTTGTTCTCGCAGCTTAGTGGCGTGATGATCATCCTCTTCATCGGTTATGGTTTGGGCTGTGAACATAGCCTCACTTCCATAGCGAAGCGGTTTTCTAACCGCAACATGATGCGCCACCAGCCAATTCATGCGCCGGGCATCGTCTGCTAACGTGTAACAGCTACTTACAGGCTGAGCAAGCAATGCGGTGCGGTAGGCGTTCCAGCCTTTGCACTCAGCAATAGCTTCGATAACCTCTCTATCTTGGCTGGTAGTGTCGAGATCTGAATAATCGACAGCATCTGGCACTGCTGGCGCTGGTGGAACGGCGACATTGCATAGAGCAGCACGTAGACCGACCTTGATTTCTTCTAGTTCGTCGTTGCCGATACTGCCATCAGTCAGGGCGTGATGAAAGTCGAGCGCCATCCGTTCTGTTACTTGAACTGCCTGAGCCTCTCGGCTCGCCCGCCCTTTCCACCCTTCCCACATGGCCGCAGCCATCATAAACCAGACGTTGCCACAGCTGTCTTTTTTGTTGTCGAAGAACCAATTCACAAAGTCCATCGACATGGCGTTATCTTTGGCAAACTGCTCACGTTCGGTCATGCTATCGTTTCCTCTGACTGCCCGGCCAAAGCCAGGTGCTGTTGCAGTGCAGCCCGAACGATGTCAAACATGCTATTCAGGCGGATAAAGACTGGGTTCGGCACCGTCGGCCACGGCAGGTACCACGGTTCAGTGCTGAAGTATGGCACCTCACTGATCACTGAAGAATAGGCACAGACTGTGCTTTTGATATCGTCAGATCCGTCGATTTCCTCCCAGCACACACGGGCTTGGTCTTTGGATAACTCCCCTTCCCGGCGCAGGCGCAGCACTTCACTGAACATGAAACGCATATTCGCCTCATTGTCATTGTCGATTTCGCTGCTCACGTTACCGGCCATGCAATTGACCAGGTAATCATTGCCGCAGTCACAGAAAAACTGCTCAACGGAGCGGTCGCTCATTGCGAACCAGGAGCCTGTCCACGCCTTGCCCTCACACGTTATCGTGATTCGGCCACGCCCAGGCCCGTAGTTTTCAGTCACCACGCGGATCGGGTCAAAGTCCCGAAGCTCGCTGATCTCAAGGCTCATCACCTTGGTTTCAGTTACTTTCATCGTCATTACCTTTTGTATAAGTTGACTTTCATCAGCGCGCGGGTGGCTTAAGCCAACATCTACTGATCGGTTAGTTTTACCAGCAAATTCCACATCACAACTTCTTCATCAGTGGCCGGACAGCACCCACCGCCAGACTTCCATTGTTTGACCCAAATACCCGAACGGTCTTCAATGAAAAAATCCAGATCCTGGAGAATTGGATTTTCCGCTGGCTTCTCTTTTGCAATTGGCATGATTAACAACCCCAATAATTTTCAGAAAGATAGAACACGGTACTTTAACGCTTGAATTTTTGAGTCTAACACCGGGTTCACCTTCCGGGAATTACTGACATTGCTTTTAACTCTGCTTGATTTCAGTAGGCAGATCCGCCTCAGGTGAAGCACACATCGCCGCAGCATACTGACGGGTAGCGACATCAATGTCGTCTTCAGTCTTTTTCGCTGACTTCGGCCCGTTGTCTGGGTGGCGAAGGTGTTCACGGTAGATCGCAGGCCACTGCACTGCGAGCATCGCCCGCAGCTGTTCGTCGGTCGGTTTTTTCGGTACCAGCATAAACCCGACAGGAATATGCAGCGCTGGTGGAGCGGCAAACACCGGCACCGGGTTTGTAATGCGATCGGCACGGTCAGCCGGATAAATGAAGCCTTTGCCGTTTTCGGCATAACCCAATGGAGGCGCTTCCTTCAGTTCGGCCAGCTCTTCCAAAGCATCAGCATTATCCCGCAGCCGTTTCGTTTGCTCGGAATAGCCCATGTCTTCCCAGCGCAACGCCTCCAGACGAAATGCCGCAGCGCGCGTTTTTAACTGCTCTACTGTCATTGCCATTACGATTTCCTGTTTTGCTACGTCAATTAGAGGGTATGTGGCTTTTCAAACAGCTCACGGAACTGGTATGAACCATCGGTATGAATAGCCCGCATACGTTGGTACAGCGATTCGTTAGGGATGGAGTGCCGGCGCTCCACATACTGCGATCGGAAGAACTATACCGGTATTGATACTCCGCCACCGGCATAGGCGCTGTTGCCCTGTATAGTTCCGCCTCCACAGAGGCCTTTTCACGGCGCGCAGTGTCCAGGTCTGTCTGAAGCTGAATAACCCAGCGCGCGAGCTCACCGGTTTCATTCCGGAGGCGGCTCAGGTCTTGAATCTGGTATTTGTCAATTTTGCCCATTAGCAGGGAATCCCTTTTCAGTGAAGAAAGCCAGCCCTTCGGAGTACATCTGCTTCAGTTCAGCAGAACCCGGCTCAGCAGCGCACTCCGGCGACCATTTCGCCATGTCGGCCAGACCGACAACCAGCTTTTTAACGATCACACGCTGAATGTATTCCCGTCGCTCTTCCAACAACCAGGCAGAAGCTTCAGTCATGTAGAAATGCAGGGTCTTGGCGAAGCCCACTCGCTCTGTCGTTTCAGCCCGGCCAGCCAGATAGTCGCAGCGTGCGATCGCAATGCTCAGACCATCTTCAGTGAGTGCATAAGCACTATCCCCCTCGGAGTGGGTTACACCGGACTTCATCACGCAGTAAGCATCTTTATCGCGCAACACCCAAAATTTTCCATTCTCGTGAACGATGTCTTTTTCCTGCATGGGGTATTACTCCTGCTTTACAGCCGAATCGAAGTCAGTTGCCCGGAACGAACGGCAGGTATTGAAGATTGCCCAGCAATTGGGACAGTTAACTTTTGCGCCACGAGGTGCGGGTTTGGTTTCCATCGCCGTGTCGCTCAGGCCACCATCAAGGCCGCACAGAGTCGTATAGCCGCCACCCGTGCCCAAATCCCCCACGGGCAAGTGAACATGCTCTTCCCCGCCGTCTTCCAGCAAAGTCACAACAACCAGGCGGCTCATCGGGCATCTTCCACGACTTTGAAGTCGATCACCCAAACCATCGGATTGGCCTCCCAGCAGTCAACGCCGTGGATAACCGACCACTTACGGGCGAACACATCGGCCAGGCAGTCACCGCTGCGGGTATCCCTGATAGAACAGCCTTCCCTCAGCGCATCGGCATCACTGATGTCGCGAAGGGGCTCAATACGAACCGCCGTAATCTCCAGCGTAATTCGCGACTCAAACTGCGTCATTTGCTGCGCCGGAAACCAGCGTTTAACTTTATTGGCTGAGCCATCTTCAAGGTCTGCACGATAGACCAGTCGCACACCGCAATCGCCATAGGTTTCACGGACCCACAACCGATCGCCTACATGCCCGAAACGACAGAAAAACGTCGGCCCAAACTTGGGGGGCAAAACCTTATCCACCAGCGCGCGCTGGCGTTTGGTCAGGGATTCCGGGAAGGTATCGAGGCAGATTTCTTTGATCAGTTGGCGGGTTTGCACCTTCTGGCCGCTGTGGATTGCCCGTACCTGTTCGTCGGTGAAATTGATAGGAAACAGTTTCATGCCCTTTCCCCCTGCAAACATGCTGCTTTGGTTTCGGTATCATCCGTATGCTCATTAGGTACGAGCAAGCTGAATACCGCATGTGGACGAAGGCCAGTCTCGAAAAAGCTCAGTCGGCCGCGAATAGACACTGGCTTCAGCGTCTTGGCATCCGCCAGCGTGAAGCCTTTCGGCCCGAAGAACCACGGAGATTCGCTCTCTTCGACACAGCCTGTGATTGTGGCTACGCCGACAATCGCGCCGTAAGATAAATACTTTCTTTCAGGCAGCATCAGGGAATCGCCATATTTGGCGCGCAGGATCTCCCGCGCCTTTTCCATGTCGGCTTTGGATGCCAGTTGCGCACTGGCGTGAATGAGCACCGGTCCGCGCTGGTGGGTGTTCCAGCTGCGGTTTTCGATGTCCTTGTGGCCGTGAGTGATAAGCCATGCCCACGGCTGTCGGATAGATAATGCTTTCATGCTTTGGCATCCTTCGCTTCGGAGCGCTTAGCTGCACTCAAAATGGCTTCCACCACGGATTGTGCGATAACGGAGCTACCCAGACCGCCGACATATTTCACGATCTGTTCACGGAACGCCACAGCACCCGGAGCGCTGATCGTTTGGCTTATTTCAGCGCGCTGCGCCGCATCAATCACTTCATTAGCCCAATCGCGGTCGAACCCTGGCATTGCAGGCAAACGTGACACAACATCAGACGGCAGCGCGTCGATGTAATCGCGCATTGCAATGACAACTTCCAGCAGTTCGTTTTTCATGTCAGATCCTTATCGCGCTGATGGCGCATAAATTATTTATGGATTGTGTGGCGGTGTTGCTTGCCGTGAAACCAGTATTACCCCACCCGTTCAGCTGACGAAGTTATTGAAGGCGCCTATTTTATTGCTTACCGATCTGATTTTTGGCATGAGGCATGAGTGATGTATAGAATGGATATTTTGTGTTGGAAGGTTTGGCACTCACAACCTTCCATACACTTTAATTTGATAGTTGTCATTCGCTACAGTTGCGTTAATGAATTATAGTGAACGTCGTAACGGAATCTGTTATTACTCAGCTCAATTCATTTTTGCTAGAGGGGCTTATGGAATTAAATAAAAATGGCTATCCAACTGGCTTGCTAGTGCGGGCGGTTTGGGACTGTTGTGATGATCTTTATGAAAAACTTGGCCGCGCTCCTAGCCGTCAGGAATTTAACAATGAAATACGAAAACGTGAGCCCCATCGAACTGGTATTAGCACTCATTCTCGGCAATGGGGAGAATGGATTCGTTTTCATAACTTTTCAACTTATGTAGCAGACATTCCGGGGATTATTCCTGAAGAAATGCTTCATCCTCAATATCTTCGTGTTTGGTATGCTGTCACTCAGCTTAGTTCTGCTTCAGCAGTGGATATTGTCAAATGGATTCTTAATAGCAATGCTCCGTTAAAGGAATCTGAAGTTCGTATTCAATTAGATGCATTAACAGTTAACAGCAAGGCCAGATATAGATATCTTGGTAGCCGCAAAAATGCACGTTCTGATCAGGGCAGCCCATATGACTTATTATTCCGTACAGGAAAATTGAGAAATACAAGATATGAGCTATATGTTCAGGAGCTTCATGGAGTTTGGGATATTAGTGATGATGGCAAAACGCCAAAGCGCATTATTTCCCCTAGGCAATGTGATCGCTTAGTTGTGGAAGCTAGGGATGAATTATTTGCTGATTTATCTGAAGAAGAAGTTGATTCCCGATTAAAAGCTTTACGTGAAGTTGTTATTCGACAAGGCCAGCCAGCGTTCAGAAGAAAGCTGATTGAAGCTTATGAGGGTAAGTGCGCTGTGACAGGGTGTTCTATCCAAGTGTTATTAGAGGCTGCTCATATAATTCCCTATGAAGGCCTCTGGCACACCCAAGTCCAGCATGGATTGTTACTTAAAACAGACATTCATACTCTTTTTGACCGAGGCTTGCTTTGGATTGATTCCAAAATGTTAATTAGGTTATCTGATTTGTTAGCTGGAACAGAATATGCAGAACTTGATGGGCAAAAACTAAGATTACCAAGTGATAAACGACATTGGCCATTAGAAATTCACTTGGAAGAACATCGTCAATATTGTAATGAAGAATTAAATGAAAATTAATATCTTTTTTATTCCTTATTTACTGGAACTCCAATCAACCCCCGATGTTCTGTTATGAGGAAAGCAGAGCTATCGTACTATCTTTGGCAGCCTTATCGTGCCAAGTATGGCATATTCAAGAGGGGGAAACCTCTGAAAGGAGATATAACCAATGTTTCGTGTTGATGTAGAAAATAAGTCATTAATCAAACTAAAACCAACAAGCTTTTCGGAGCTTGGGCTAAAGGAACGCTTTGATATTCAGGAGTGGATCGAAAAAAGTCCAACTATTTTAGGCCAGGAACTCCTTGTTATTGGAAAAGAGGTCACCCTTACTTCCAACAAGCGTCTTGATTTGCTTTGCGTGAATAAATCGGCAGCACTTGTTATTGTAGAACTAAAAAGGGATGATTCAGGCTCGTCCGTTGAATGGCAGGCAATAAAATATGCATCGTATTGCTCAAGCCTTTTACCCAGTGAGATTTTTAAGCAATACGCGTCGTATTTAGGTAAATCAGAATTTGATGCAACAAAAGAAATTGAGCAATTTATCGATGCTGATATCACGTCACTTAACACTAAACAGCATATTATCTTGGCCTCAAAGGAGTTCAATTCGGAAGTCATCTCAGCAGTATTATGGTTGCGAGAATATGGTGTAGACATTCAATGCACTCGCTTGGCTCCATATGTTGATTCCAATGGGGAGCTATTTATTAAGCCTGAAACGATTATTCCGTTACCGGAGGCTAAAGATTATATTGAACGAAAAGAAGTTAAGCAAAGAGTCATTGCTTCAAGTCAAGATGATTGGACTGGTAGTTGGTTCGTGAATGTAGGTGAATGCGAATATAGAACTTGGGATGATAATAGAAAATTTGGATTCATTGGCGCAGGTCAAGGGAAAGTGTATTCATCTGCGCTTAAGCGACTTGCAGTTGGTGACAAAATTTATGCTTACATGAAGGGATGTGGTTATGTCGGTTTTGGAGAAGTAACCAAATCAGCAGTTATGATTCGCGATTTCATTACTGATTCAAATGTTCCTCTTCTCTCTGCCGGATTAAAAGCGCAATACCCAGACGAAAACGCTGACAATGAAGAGCTTTCAGAATGGGTTGTTGGTGTTCGCTGGATCAAACAACTTCCGAAAGAGCAGGCGAAAACGTTTTCAGGCGTCTTCGCGAACCAAAATGTCGTTTGTAAATTACGGCATGAGCAGACATTAAAATTTGTACAATCCCAACTTGGTCAGTAAGAACTGCTAAGTTGGGACTATAACTGCCTACTTTCACCTTTCAGTTCGCTGATCATCTGCTCAGCCAATACCGCCGCAGAGCGCGCCTGGTTAATCAGCGCCGTGCTCATGCTGTCGTCCACTAGCTGATTAGCGCGCTGGTACATGCGAGCAACAAAGCGCTCCAACCCAGCGATTTCAGCCCCAGCCAGCAAAGGTGCAACGCCTTCAGTCAGCTGGTTAAGCGCTTCGTGCATACCGTCCACAAAGCCTTCGCAGTAGTCGCCGCTTTTACCTGTGCGATCGCTCACGCAGTCCATATCATCGCCATCCAACATCCGGCGCATCGTTGCCTTCAGGTTGTTCATTGGCCGTTCCCTACATGTTCCGCCAGCACAAGGAGGCGACGACCGACGGCCTTGACAACTTCCTGGCTACTTTCACGCGTCATTTCCTGCGCAATGTTACCGGCATGGTTTGCCGCTGCGATGGTGGCATCCTTCTTGATTTTCCGCAGGCCGCGTTCAATCGCCGGGTAGTCCGTGTTGTGGAGAGCGTCGTTTGCGATCATAGCCGCAGTACCGGCCGCGCCTTTGTCCGTCACGTCGATGTGCTCAAGAATGGCCGCATGAGCATCTTTCAGCATTTTACCTTCAGCCATCAGCTGTTCCACTTCAGACGTCGGGATGTAACCTTTCGTCGGGCTGTTTTCCAGTGCAGGCATCAGTGCATAGTCACAAACCTGAGTGATGTGACGGCCCACGCTGTCTTCCGGCCCCACTTCGCGCAGGTCGGTCTGACTGGCGCGTTGCACGACGATACCCCAAACAACCTGGTCTGTTTCTTCAGGCCAGCCGTCACAGGCCTCTCCCCGGTAGTAGTCGATATGCTCTTCAGCGGCTTTTCGGGCTTTGTCGGCGCTGTCGTGCTCATCGTAACCGCCGTCGGTACTGTAGGAGAAAAACTCCAAACCGTCGGTCACGCGCTTGAGCTCTTCCACCAGATGGATGTTCTCAGCGCGCATCTGCTCGCCTTCAGTCAATTTGCGCGCCAGATAATTCACCAGCGGCTCGTTGACCTTCATGTCGCGAGGAATGCATTTGCCGTCCAGCAGACCTTGGATCTCAATTGGTGTCATCTTTCTTCTCCTGATATACCAGTTTGCCAGTCAAAATGGCGTCGCGGATGGTGTTGAACTCCTTCGCCCAATACTGCGAATCGACGAAAATTTCCAACTTGTTGTAGTCGTGCTTTTTGCGTTGAATGAAGGCCTGCGCGGCTTCGCGCGTGAAGTGTGCGTTGACGTATTCCCACTCCCAGACGTAGCCGGTTACGGTATGCTCTGGTAACTCGCCGAGCACATCCCATTGCTGATCGACGCGAATAGCCAGAAAATCAGCTTGGTATTCGGCCTGGCATTTTTGGTTGAGCTCGTTTCGCTCGTCCGTATCCAGGTCATCCCAGTATTCTTGGGGGCTAAACCAGCGAGCATCATCTACGGCCACCAGCCGGTCTTCGATGTAGTCCATATCCAGCCCCGTGATCAGGCGTTTCTTTTGAACGACGAACAACGGGTCTGCGGTACAGTGCTCATCAACGCCTTTGCCGACGCAGTGATATTTCAGGCGGGAGACAAAATCAGCCCAGGTTTCCGCGTTTAATGGCGCACCGGTCGCGAGCGAGGGTTTCTGTTCAGTAGTCATTGTTTCGTTTTTCCATCCAAAGGGCGCTTATATTCCACAACCAGTATCGCCCCGCCCTCTCAGCCAACGAAGCTATTGCAGGTACAAAAAAAGGGGCTTTCGCCCCTGTCATTTGCAACATGACCAGAAATGTTTGGCGTGCTCTCCTGGCAATGTATATTGCTTCAGCGGCGAGACGAACTCAGTCAGCAGCGGATCCCTCATCCAGACGTTGAACAGCGTCGTTAACGTGAGCACTTCATTTTTAAAGCACTCACCTTCAGCCAGATCGCGCGCGCGGATGCGGGCTTCAGGCGACAGTGTTTGCCCCGCAATCTTCTCCAGAAAATTCACCAGTTCTAAAGGGATCCGGCCTAGCGATGATGGTGCAGGTGGCTCATTTAACAGGTGAGTGATGATTTTGAGCCAATCATCATTGTTAACGACCACCAGGGGGATATTGCCAGGACGGAAATACTCAACCGATACAGCCCCGCCGTCATAGGCCTTAACCGTTGCACAATCGGATAAGACAGCCCTGTTTTTGCCTATCACATAATACCCCTGGTGATCGCTGTGCGTGCAGGTGTGAATTATCCGCAGCCCCGCTTCCAGTATCTGTTCGCTGGTGGTTTTAGCTGGTGAGTGGCTCATTACTGCATATCCTTTTTTTCCTGCCGACGGTATAGCGCTGTAACGATGAACACAATCAGCGCGGCCATAATGAGTGGGTTTTTAAACGGTGGTTCAAAGGGACCGAAACCGATCACGATCGGCCCGCCAAGGGCACACGCCCACAGCGATAACCAATAGATGGTTTCAGGGAAGTTCTCTCGGACAGAAGGCCTGGAAAAAATGAGAACATGAGAAACCAGCGCAATCGCGACTCCCATCCACAGTGAGTTGATATCCAACGCTCCCAGAATTCCCGCGACGCCTGCACCAAACAGTGCGTATGCCAAAGCGGCATACTGAACCAGCATGGCAAGTTCCCGACGGTCGGCTTTTTGCTCTTCCGTTAATTTCATCTTTTTCTCCAGGGTTAATGAATGAGGGAAAACTTATCGCTAACCTGCGCCATGTAGCGGATCATCTCAATCCCTACCCACTCGCCGACGTAGGTGCTGACACCGTTACCGATCTGCTTATACGCGGAGGTATCGCATACCGGGAATTCAAACCAGTCTGGAACCCCTTGCAAACGTGCATATTCACGCACTGAATACGGACGCGCTCCCAGAGGGAAACGTTTATCAACGACTAATCGTGTCGATTTATCCTTTGCATAGTGAGCTACACACGTCGGCGCGATATCGTCTTTGGCCGGGTCGCTAATGATGGGTAAATCGCGATATCCGCCCTGTAGGCGTGTTTCTACCGACTTAGGGATACGAACATCCGGGTTATCCTCTAAAATCGCGCTGAGGGGGATTGGGCGCGTATTTTCCGGCGGGCGGATATCGAACGGGCGTCGTGTGCCAATGATGATCAGGCGGTGCCGACGCTGCGGTACCCACAGCTCAGATTTCACGGGGCAGAATACCTGAATGAAATAGCCCGCCAGCTTGGTCATGGCTTCCATAACGACCGGGAAAGCCTGCATGCCCGGCACGTTTTCAATGACATAGAACTCAGGCCGGGCGACAGCCAGGTGGCGCAGTGCGTGAAGGAATAGCTCATCACCCGTTCGCGTGCCGTGGATGTCGCCGATCGTCGAATACTTCGTACAGGGATAGGTAAACGACATGCCGTGGCAGCTATCCTGCTCCAGCACCATTTCCTGTGTGATATCGCAGTGTTTGATATGGTCGCCCAGGTTGTGGCGATAGGTCTTAACGGCATCTTCGTCCAGTTCGAAAGACTGGGCGATCTGAATACCGGCATTCTTCAGGCCGATATCCATCAGCCCGGCACCGCAAAAATAACTGTTCATCAGAACTGGTGACATTCGACTTTCCTCAGAGATGGTCGATGATTTCTATGGCTATGCTCAGCCATATTGCACAGAGAGAAAGTGACAACATCACGCGGTAACGTTTAGGAATGTCATTCTCGCTGTTGAATTGAAAAAGGGCCCAACCGAATATCACACTCATCAGCCCAAGAAGAAAATAACCCAGGGTAGCGTGCCCTTCTGGTGTTTTACCGATAGCCGATAAAATCTGGTTTAAATGGCCCATTAATGACAAATCGCCTTAAGGTCTAAGCAAAGTTAATCCAAAGAATTGTGGCAATTGCACCCAGCCCAGCAATTCCGCCCGCCACCATCAGACCCAATGATGGGCGAGGGATACAGCACGCTACGACGAAAAAGAGGATGAAAAAGGCCAACATAACAATGGCAAAGGGTGAAATGCCACTCGCTCCTGATACAAAGTCGTGTACAGTCATTATCGATACTCTTAGTGATTGGTTTGACGTTCAGCGGCATACAGGCGAGCCAGAATGCCATCCAGCGCGCCATCCAGCGCTTTGTAAAACGAATCTGTGCCAGCCATTTCGTCACGCATATCCAGCAGCGCTTCCAGCTCGGCATCGTCGATCGGCTGCACGGCATTGCTGGTGGCCGACACTACTTCGCCCGCATCAACAGGAACCCCGGCTTTAAACAGTACGTCGATAGCGTCCTGTCGGTACATCACCGGACGGCCGGAAGGCGGCGTCCAGTTGATAGGCTCCAGCATCACTTTCATTTCGACTTTTGCATCCACCAGCGCTTGTGTCAGCTCGGCGAGCAAGACAACGTCAGCCCCGCTTGGTGGTTGAAGCCCTAAGGCTGGAGGGATTGCGACGGTTTGATAGCTCACGGCATTCACCTTCTTACTTGGCTTCGCCAGGAGCCGAAAACAGTTCAGGCTCGCGCATCTCGATCATGACACACATCCGGGTATAACCAGAGATAGCATCGCCTTCTGGCTTTCCGTCAATCAGCGCCTTGATACAATCGGGGCGATAACCCGACCAGGACACCGCTTCGCCTGCATCAGGCTCCACCAGCACAACCGGCGCAGACTTGAAGCCCATATTGCGGAACAGCTCGCGATGAATTTCGATGCTGCCTTCTACGAACTCAACACCGTTTGCGGCCAGGCGCTCTTTGGTCATACGGCAAGGCTGGCAATTTGGGAGGCTGAAGATAATGACTTTCATGGTGACCCCTGTTATCGGTTAGTTTGTTTACCTGCAACCAGTATCCCCTCCCCCCAACGGCTGACGAAGCATTTGACATAAAAAAAGCACCTCGAAAGATGCTTTTATTTTGGTATTTTAAAACGCCAGGCCCGCATGATGTTTGGTGGAAAAATGGGGGGCGCTGCAACCGTGCTTTTACTGATAATTGGAAAGTGGTTGACCGATCATCCCAGTGACCTTCAACAGTTCTCCAGCGGTGACTGTGCGCAGCATTTCGGAGCGCCCGAACTTAACGTAATCCTCACGGGACATGGTTTTGTAATCCGGATGTGGCCTGTCGTTACAAAGCTGCCAATTCTGGTCAGCGCTATCGCGGCGAAGCACGAAGACATCGACCGACATGTGCAGGCCAGCGCCAAACATTGCCGTAGCAACAATTTTTGCCTGCGAACCATCATTGCGCTGAATAAGCTGTTCCGCTTTGGTGACCAGTTCTTGTTCTTTCATTTTTCGTTCCTCAGCTGGTGGTTGTCATAAACAGGGGGAACCCCCCTGCCCTATTGGTTATGGACGGTCTTCCAGTGCCAGGATCTGTTTATCAATCGCCTGAAGCTGTGCAGCGAAACGCTTTTCGATTTCGTTACGCAGTGCCTGATAGGCAAGTAGCTTGGTCGAATACAGCGGCAAGCCACCGTAGAATTCAGTTGGGTTACCGGCCGCGCCGTGTGAGTTAGGTTTTGACCAGGCCGGATAAATAGCAATGGTTTCACCTTTGAACGAACCGATCTTGGCAGCGTCGTAGGTAAAGCCAGTAGTTTTACCTGAAGCCGGGATAGCAATATCAGGCTGAACCTGATCAGTAACACGCAGAGCAGCAAGAAGAGTTTTCATGATGATTCCCTTATGTTGTTTGTTTTGTTTACCTGCAATCAGTATCATCCCACTCCACCCGCTGACGAATAGCTAAAACAAAAAAAGCACCAAAAAAGGTGCTTTCTATGCATAGTGGGATTTGCCTTACAACGACAGTTCGTTAATCCTGCCCTCCGGCCGTTTACCCAAGGTCGTCATCTCGCCGAATTCAAAGAGGCCGCAAATCTCTTCCCCGATCGGAGCCACCAGCACGCGCCAGCGACCTGTACCATTCTCACCCCAAAGCTTAACACCAGCAGCGTCCAGCTCTTCTTCTGTGGCGAAGAACTTTGCTCCTTCCAGTTTATCGACAGCGATCAGTAACTGGCTATCTACCGTAAAGCATATCCCGTGCTGGTTCATGAAGAACAAACGACGTTGTGCATCACGGGTAGAGATAATAGTTTCCCCGTTTGGTAGCGGGCTGGCTGAAGTGGTTTTCACACTAATCAACCGCCCTGCTTTCTCCAGTCCACCGATCAGGATACCTACGGCATTGGTCAAATCGCTGTAAGGCGGTAAACCCACCAGCTTTTGGAAAGCCATACGTTCATCGTGTGTTTTCAGCTCCGTAGTGCGAGTATGAATTTTACCATCGTCGTGATCGGCTGCGCCCTGCTCTGCCAGAATTTTTTGCAGCATCAGGTTGCCTGCTGTCCCAGGGTCATTCCACAGTTTCTCGCCCTTCAGTAGGTTTTCGGCAAACAGGCTGCTTGTGGAAAAAGGTGCGGGCACTTTGCCTACAAACTGAAATACCACAGTGATGACACTTTCATACTTTTCCATTACACACCTATTCATTCGTTTTGTTTACCGAATGATACCACTATCTGATCACACGGCGAAACGGCGGAAGCGAGTCGAGAATGTTCTGGCCGTACCGTGTGTTCTTGATGCGAGAGTCCAGTATCGTCACTGCACCTGTATCGGTCTCGGTTCGGATGAGTCGCCCCACAGCCTGGATAAGTTTGATACACGCCTGAGGAACGGTTATTTCTTCAAAGGTGTTACGCCCCGCCTTCTCCATCCACTCAGTCATCGTCTGACTAACCGGATCGCTCGGTACGCTAAATGGCAGCTTGGCAATAATCACGTTATCGCAGTAATCCCCAGGCAGGTCCACGCCTTCACTGAAAGAGGCCATGCCGAAGATAATGCTTGGCTCGCCACGATCAATACGCAGCTTATGACGGGAAACGATTTCCGTTTTCGGCATCGTGGTCTGCATGAGGATGTGCTCTTTGATGTCCTCCGGCATACCCTCACACACCTCTGTCATTTGCTTGCGGGATGAAAACAGCACCAGACATCCTTTACGCCGTAACATCAGCTTAGGCATCAACTCGATCAGCTCATCGGTATGCGCCTCGGCATTCTTTGGGGTACTGCGCATCCTGGGTACGAACAGAACACCGTTGTTCTCGTAGTCGAACGGGCTTCTCGCCAGCAACGTTGGCGTGTCCATTTTCAAACCCGCTTCATTCAGGTAGGCATTGAAGTTGCCCATTGTCCGCAAAGTCGCTGAAGTAATGATCACCCCATAGGCTTCGTTCCACAGCTCTCTATCCAATTGCTCACCAGCATGCACTGGGCTGCTATGAATAATGACCTCGGATTTATTGTCACGCTTGATGTTTACCCAGCGCGCTACCGGTACTGCAAACTCACCTTTCTTCGCCGGGGCAGCAAAACGACTCATCGCTTCAAGCAAGTTTTCTACACGGTTCTTTAAATCACCGATAGCCATTTTGTGGCGGGCATTATCCTCAGCGACAATTTTATCGCCTGCCTCATCAATGATGATTATCATTTTCTCAACCAAACTCTGCATTTGGTTTGCCAGGTACAGCCCGTTTTTAAACAGTGCGCGCACATCATTGGGTACGTCACCTTCAGGGAACCGATAGACGTCAATGTTACCGTGGTCGTTCCGGAAGTTGAGTGAAGATAAAAGAGTTCCGCGAACTGTCATCATCTCGGCAGCCGTGTCCGATGCCAGCGCCACCAGCTTGTAAACGTGGTCATTCATCTTCTCACCGTAAGGGGTCTGCATGTCCATCACCATGTCACTGACGTCACCCAACCAGCGCGCCGTGTTATCCAACGAGGCATTTGCGGCAAAGTGCTCAATGGCCTTACTTGTAAGGTGATGGCCTTCGTCGAAAACGTAGATGGTTTCTTTCGGCGGTGGCAGGATGACACCACCACCCAAAGACAGATCGCTCAAAACGATATCGTGGTTAGCTATCACCACATCGACTTCTTCCAGTCGGCTACGCGCGGCAAAGAAGGGGCAGTTTTTGTAATGCGGGCATTTAATCTTAGGGCACTGGCTGGCGACCGCATTAACTTTGTTCCAGGATTTGTCGGCAAGCTCCAGCGGATATGTATCACGCTCACCATTCCAGTCACCACTTGCGAATTCGTTACCCAGACTCGTCATGTCGTCGCGAACGTAACCATACGCATTATGCTCGGCATCGACGTGCGCATCGTAGCGCAGTCGGCAGAAGTAACGGCCACGACCTTTCGCCATAGCGTATGAAAATTTAAGACCGCCCTGGCTTTGGATTTCCGGCAGGTCTTTAACGACAACTTGCTCCTGAAGCGCCACGGTTGCTGTAGACAGAACGAGAGTCTTTCCCTTTTCCATCGCCAACGGGATCAGCGGCAGGCAGTACCCCAGCGTTTTACCGGTGCCGGTACCGGCTTCAACTACACCGACAATAGGCTTGTCGTTATCTTCGGGAATGTTGGTAATGATGGATGAGCAAAAGCGGATCATGTCTTGTTGACCAGCACGCGGCTTCAGTCCCTTGGATTCCAGGAAGTTGCTGTATGCTTTTGCCGTTTGTTCTTCGGCGGTCAATTTGGTTTTGCTGCTCATCGTTCTATCCCATAGATTTATTATTTACTGATTTAATTTTATCGCACCACCAGCGCTGACAAAGTGACATCCAAAATTAAACCGCCACAAAGGCGGTTTAGTTCACTTACTCCACAAACCAGAGCGAGGCAAGATAGGCGCACCCGGCAATCTTTTGTTCGTGCTTCGGGTCGAAGCTTTTCAGGATAACCACGATATGCGCCAGCGCCCATTTCAGTTCGACACCTTCCTTGGCTGCTGGTGGGCATTCAAGCCCGTGGTAAAACCAACGCTCAATGAATGCAATCCAGGGGTTCTTTCCCTGTTTGAATTCGTCAGGGATGAGATCCCATTTTGGCAGAAACTTTTCAATGTCCGGAGGCCCAAATGCCAGAATGACCTGTGTGATGTTCTCGTTCGGCGTCCACGTCTTCATGATTTTCCTTTCCAGCGTCAGGATTTGGTTTTCAGTGATTCGGCAATTTTGGTGAGCACCGCACGCAGCTGAGTTTCATCGGCGATGATAGCCGGGATGGCGTTCAGGCATTCCTGGGGCAGGTAGATATTACCGAAGAATACCAGCTGATCTTGAGTTGGTTGGAAGCTGCAAATCCACTCCCAATCGTTATTGGTTTCCCAAATACACAGCAACTCGGTACCGTCGTTGTTTTCGGTCGTCAGTTCCAAACCGCGACGCTCGGCAAAGCTATGGGTTGTCTTTGAGATCTGCATTTTTAATCCACGAGTAAGGGCGGTATTGAGTTCTATTATCCAGCAGTTCTACAGTTGACGAAGGGGGATGGAGGTGTTTTTTGTTTTGGCGAACAAGGGGGTGGTTTTTATTGGTTTTTCTTCTGCTTTAGTTGATATTCTATCGTAACACGCTGTTTATTAAGCGATTTTAAACTTTGGTTTTTTTGGCGAAAAAAATGGTTTTTGCTACAGGAAATGAGGGGAGGGGAGGGCTGTAAAGAAAAAGCCACCGGGGTAGGTGGCTTAGAAAAGAACTTACTCACTGTCTTCCTGAAGACTTTTTGTTAGCTTCAGACGTATCAGACGCTCTATGTCTTCGACGACTTTTTGATTGAGCCTGTTAAACTCAAAGCGGACTTTCCGGCCGTTACCACTGTAACTGATTCGTGCATACTGATCCTTGTTCTCGAATGCGACAATATCAGATGTTTTCCATGCAGCGGCGGGCTTCGCTTTATCAGCCATGATTTCCAACATAGTGGCTACTTCTTCCAGGATATCTTTCTGCGTCTCCTGAATATTCTCAACAGGCTTGTCCTTACGGTTGTCTTGGACTTCCTGGCACAGCTCACCAATGTCGATCATTTCCTTCTTCGCCGAACCCTGCACCTTCGCTAAACGGCTATAGAAAGTATTCGGGATACCTTCGCAATCTGGGAACAGAGCGATCAGGCGAGGGTCGATTTGGGCAGCTTGAATCCGCTTACGGACAGACTCGGTACTAATGCCGATATGCTGCGCAAGTTCCTCATTGGTCGTGAAACCATTCTCTTCCATCAGTTTCAAATACTGCATACCAACTTCGCGATACGAGAATTTGCGAGAGCTTTGTGCGGCGCTGATGATAGAGAAGATATCTTCGTTTGAGATATCGTTTGGTAATACCCACAGCGGTAAATCAGCTGATAGCTTTTCACAGCAGTAGCGGCGTCGGCTACCTTCAATGAGTTGATAGATTCCATCTACGCGGACAGCGATACCTTCGGTATCCACCCCTCTTTCCCTGATCTGCTCAAGGATGTCACGCATGGAGTTCTCGTCGAGCGCTTCCTGGTTGCGTGGGTTGAGGGCGTGAACCACTGTTTGCTCAGATACTTTACTGCCAGGAACGACAACATGCTCGGCATCGACTTTACGGCCATCTTTTAAGGTGAATGTTCTCTTAGGTGCGCCTGCACCCCGCAGTGGTGGTAATCCGCTTTTTTGCTCAAAGCCGGTTCGCTTGCCTGCACCCAGATACATATCCTTGCTTGTGCCTCTTTCTACGTCGGTCATTTTTATTTCTCACTTTTCGCCGAAAAACTTTTGATTTCATTAATAAATTGCTGATACACAGAAGTGACTGACATTTCTGCCATGTCAAATTGTTTTGCAGGGCACAGGTCTTCTGACTTCTTGATATCCAAGACGGTGCGGCCTCGTTCGGCCGCAGCAACAAACGCTTCAGAGTGTTTGATGTTCGTAGTCATAAACTTGTCCTGCACAGTTCGCACCAGCTTATTCAGAGTGCGAACTTCGTGCTGGCTTTTATCATCGACATTAACAGCCAGCACCTTCATCCATTTGATGTTTTCACCCCTGGATGGAAGTTGTTGCAGACGAGCGCCGATCGTCAACATGTAGTTCGTCGTGGATGCAAAGTCATATTCACGCGGAGTGATAGGAACGAGAAGGGCGTCGGCGGCTTCGTTCGTAGACCAGATAATTGGTGAGTCCTGCGGTGGGGTGTCGATGAAGATTAGGTCGTAATGCTGTTTCAGCACAGGGATAACAACATCTCTAAAGCGCGTTAAAAGCGTATTGCGCTCTTCCTTGTTCAACCGCCAATAGGTATCAGTAAAACGGTCATCAGTAGGGAAGGCCGTGATGACGTCCATATTTGGCAGGTGAGTGCTAAACGGAATGTTGGCAATGATGTCCGCTTCTGAGTAACCGGCGTTGATGTACTGTGAGAAATCACCCTCAGGCTCGTATTCGGCTAACAGCACATCAGTGATAGTCAGATAGATATCATCTTCGCTGGTGGAGCGGATCAGGTTGTTACCGATAGACCCTTGGGGGTCAAGGTCAATGATGCAGCAACGCGCGTTCAGATTTAAATCCAAAGCTGACGCCAAGGCGATCGTCGCGGTCGTGGTACTTTTGCCTGTACCACCTTTGTGGTTTTCAACGACGATAACCCGAGACTCATACATGTCGGAGTAACGGGGCGCGCCCAACTCATTCATGATGGCCTGCACGTCAAATCGTGTGTAAAGGTGGTTTTTGTTTTGGAAGATAGGCTCACCAATAATTTTCTGATCTTGTAACTCGGTCAGAATTTTAGTGAACGTATTACGTGACTTGCCGAAGAAATCAGCGAGCATCGTTTTGTTCAGGCAATGGTTATAAATGAGTCTATCTAAGCCATCTACCTGCTCATCAGTGACCTTGATGGTATTGGCTTCGGTGATGGATTCTTTCAGAGAAATTTGCTCGGCTTTCATTCGCTGGCCGATGACCAGGATTTGATCAAGAATTGACATAAATAGCCCTCTAATTGTTTTTCATTATTATTAATGCAAATTGAGCGCAAGACAAGGTAAAAGTGCATTGTAATGCACAATTATTAAATATTCGCATCGTGAATGTCAGGGTGGGGGTTGGCGAACAAGGGGGTTGTTTTCACATTTAAAAGATAGGTCACCCCCTCCAATGCACTGGCATTACTGTGTTTGAGAGGGAATGTACGTTTGACGAATTATTGAGTCTGTAACGCAGCGACTTCCGCTCTTGTGGCAAGGCGCTGACTACCAAACAACCCCTTGATCAGAACAGGTTTCTCTTTTTTCCATCCCTTGATGGAGTTCAAGCCAAACGGCTTCGGCTTGTTGTGATTCCAGCTTGCGATAACACTGGTCTCATTGACCTCGACGATCAGGACAGGGTGTACAGACACGGTGGGAATATTCGTGCTCCCCAGTTTGTGGCGAGTGATAGACCATACGGTATCGCCCACCTTCAGTTTGCTAATGACCATAGCAGAGTTCCCGGCAGATAAAATGAAGCCGCCCGCAGGCGGCTGGTGGATGGACGTTAGGAGTTAACCCAGCTGGTGGTTTGCTCCAGCGCGAACTTAACGATGTCACATTGGTAAACGTGCCCCTCGTTAGCATCGTTCGCGATCTTAGCGCCGATAACTTCAGCCACTTCGTAATACCAGATGCCCGGCCCTTCTTTCCCGGTGAAGGTCTCATCGCACTCTTCAACGATGTCGATAGCCAGTTCACGGATCCAATCGGCACATTCGATTTCACCACCACCAGCAACGTTGAAGTCGATACGTTCCTGCGCGGTGTCATCATTCACGATGAGTGGGACGCGGGTTTCGTTGAAGCTGCTGAAGATGAACATCGCGACCAGAGTTGGGTTCAGAGACATGGTGTATCCTCGTTTGTGTTATCAGTTGTTGGACTTCCAGTATCCACCAGCACCAACCGGTGACGAAGGCAAAAGGATGAAAAAAACATATTTATTACCGCTGCATCACTTGAGGGTTACCGCAGTTCCGATATACAGCATGCCGCCGTTCAGGAGTGGTGTTGCTTTAACACCGTACACGGCATTCGCCTCGCCATTTGACGCCTCGGATGCAGCCGCACTTAATTCCTCCAATGCGACGCGAGCTTGCCTTGACGGTATCACTCCCCGCCTATTGGCTTCAAAATTAGCGATGACTTGAACCATCCCATGAATTTTTTGTATGGCATAAATATCAGGAATGAGATCGGTTGTAAGTATCAGCATTGTTCTACCTCACGCGACTTGATTCACTCGCTACGCAGCGGGTGGAACTTCTTTAACGACCAAGATCTCAACTTCAGCGCCCTGTTCCTTTTGCGTTAACTCGACACAGCGCAACGCCGCAGATTTTGCAGAGCACCACGAGTGCGCATACCAGTCACGCTCTCCAGTTCGGCAGGCAACAGCATGGGTAGCTTTCCACGTCAGTTCCGCTTCTTGCACTTTGCCATTTGGCAGTGTGCAGTAAAATTTGCGCAGCCCCTTTTTCATTTGTCACCGTCCTGTTGGGCAATACCCAGAGCTGCGATCTCTTTGCGAATATGGTCAAAGCCAGCCCCAGTATTCACATCATAATCACTGACTACCGCATTCAGCACCTGTACCTGTTCGGCTGGAGTAAGGGCGCGTTCCAGGGAAAGGTCAGAAGCAACATCCGCGACGTTTTCGAGCGTCAGTGTATCGATGGCAATCATCTGGCCTTCTTTGAAATTGCTCATCAGATAATTGATCAGGTACTCACGAGTGCCGAAATTCATACAAATTCCTCAGATTGGGAAATTAGCCCCCGTAACCGGAGGCGATACAATTACGCTCGACGGCAATATGCCTGTCTGAGTTTAAAGGCTTCTTCAGCAAGATTGAATGCCACGTTAGCCGCTTCGCTATCCCTCGGCCCCGATGGACGGTTATTGTCCCAAAGGGTAGATGCCACACCCGTAAGCGCGCTTGCCAAGAGTGAATCGAAAACAGCTTGTTCCTCGTCAGAGGTGATGATTATCTCATATCCCATTATTGCCTCGTTATTGGTATAGGGAAGGGGGAGTGACCGCCGGAGCGGTCAGTCGTCAGTCAATTAAGCTGCGAGGAACGTGATCTCATACGAACTCAGTTTATCGTCACGTTCCATGCCTTCAGTCAGCGCGATGATTTCTTGCCAGAGGGCTTTGGTCTTCTCACCGCCACCTTCAACCATGCCATCGACCTTCAGGTAGCGTTCTGGGTGGGTGACGGTCAATCTGCGCTTCACGGGATCCCAGCCACTGTAATGACTGATTTGAATATCGATATCCGCCAGCTTTTCCGGCGCGGTACGTTTGAGGTTAAGCACAGCATCGAAGGTAAAGACAATACGGTCGTTATTGTCTTCGGTGTCGTACCAGACCGTGTAACGAGGCTTCTGACGCACACCGCGACCGGAGCGACCCCAATTGGTCGTGTGCTGACGGATGGATAGCAGGGTACGTTTATGGGAAGTGATACCTGCGTAACGTAACAACTCAGCTAAAGTATGCATCGGTTTTCCTCGTGTTATTTGTTTTGTTTACTCATTAAATTCTCACACGACCCGAACTGCTGACGAAGTGAATCACGATAAAAAATACGCGCCCTTTCATCCCATTCCCCAGGAAAACCAGAGCCAAACTCTTGGCCGCAAAATTGGCAAGCAGACATACCCCGCTCGACGCGCGTTCGGGCAGGGTATCGAGTTTTGAAATGGCTAATCAGTGTAGGGATTTCACCAATAGGCCGTTATCGCGGGCATGTATTAGCAAAGCATTGTGCCGTGACTGTACATCTGCCAAGTCACTTACGCTGCCGTTAGTGATCAGCCAACCATTGGTGCCTGGGGTGCTGTATTGCACCATGCGCTTGCCACCCGCCTGAGTGTAACGGTGTGCGCGCACCTCTATACCCTGAGGAAACATACCTACCCCCTAACTTCGCTCAATGAGGAATTGCATAGCATCATCGTTGCTACGCAGAACAACGTCTTTGTGCTCCACCCACTTGAAAGCACCGTTACTGCATTGGACAGGATCCCTGACAATCAGCGAACCATCAGCGCCAATGACATACTCATACCCAGCTTCTGCAATTGCTAAGCGATAATTGGAAGCCACCAGCATTAACAGTGTGTCGAATACTCCAGAGGCCAAGGCTTTTTTAGCGGCTTGAATGCGTGCCGATGTTCCGGCGTTTGGTTCCAACTGCTGAATACGCGTTGCATCTTCCAGGAGCATTACGATCAGGCCCTTCAGTTCGTCAATCATGGAGGTAACTCTCAATGCAGGGTGCCCCGAAGAGCACCGAGGGTTTTATTCAGGCTTGAAGTCCGAAGGGACGACAACGCGGAAAAAATCGAAGTCCTGCACGGTGGCCTTACGCATGTCATCCGATGGGGTGATCAGCTGCGGCTCCATAGACAGGCACGCACCTAACTGCGGCTTGCTTGCCAGAACGCCTAAGATGTTCGGTTGCTCAGGAAAGGTATAACCAAATGTGTGGCCGTTCTTGACCCAGTATGTACCGTTGATTGCGCTCATCGCTTTTGTCCTTACGCTGGTGGATCAGTGGGTCAGATAATGGTTGATGGCACGCTCAACGAACGAGACCGGCAGACCACTGCCATGCGCCAGGCGCTGAGTGTTAGAACGAACCAGCTCACGCTCATAACCAAAGCTGCTGCTGTAGTGGTACCACAACGTGCGACCTTTCTTGAACAGGTCGGACTCGTTTGCTATGCGCATGAACTGAGCCGGAGTCTGGCTCGGGCGTTTTGGTTTTTGGTTGATAGCGTTCATAGTAATGACCTCGATAACTGTTATTCGTTTTGTTTACTGCCTCTAAAAACAGTATCACCCACGGGTAACCGCTGACGAAGCGAATCGAAGGAAAAAAAGATATTTTTTTGAGAGGGGAGGGCAAAACAGAATGGGGGAGATCCCCCCATAGTTTAGATGGCGTATTACCGTTCGGTAATGCTGGTGGCATTTTGCATTCCGGAAAGTTTCACCCAGGCCATAACTTGTTCTTTGTCCAACTGGCCGCTCAGGGTGATGTAAGCCGGAGCGGCAACCAGGAGCGAATTACCGATAGAGAAATGGACGTTCACATCAACGCGGGACGCCCAAGGTATAGCAAACCAGAACACGGCATCGAATGGGGAGTGGATATTGATGCCATGTATCAGCTTCACTTCCCAGCGAACACCATATTCACCTCTGATGCCACGATAGAGGTGACCACGATCGCAGGCCCAGTCATCACCATCTACGTCACGCCAGATAAGCAGTTTATCATCTACAGCCTTAACGCTAGCCCCATAACGGGATAACAGATTCAGGATGGCCGCTGGTTCCTTAGCGAGGATGCTTTCAAGAACCACTCGCGAATCACCACGAACCTGTGTCACCGTCACAGTATCGTTTTCACCGAACCAAACTTGATGACCACTTTCTGCCAGGTGAGCAATCAGATTTAACATTGTAACTCCATGTGTTAATTATTTTTGTGTTAATAGTTAACCATGACCTTTACCGCTGACGAAGTTAAAAGGACGACAAATTTGGAAGGTGTTAAAACGGGGATTAATTGCAAAGAGATTGGCAAACCACATCATGCTTAGGTCTGCCGATATGAATGGCGCAGCAGATCTCAGTTTTTGCAGTCGAGCTTTTTGACGAGCCAGCGCTGAACCGGGAGGGTCTCTAACTCCATTTCAATGGTACATCTCTGGTCTGCAATGATGGCTTCATAGGTTAACGTGTCTTTAGAAACCGTACCCTGGGAAATGAAAATCTTTGCATTTGCTAAATAATCAAATGCAACCTTGCGAGCGATGTGCTCGTTCTCTTCGTTCAGATGCAGTTTTGGCAACTCACCCTCAGCCGTAGTAGCTTGAGCCAATGTAGGTAACGCAAGGGTCAGCGACAATAAAATAAGCAATCTTTTCATTGGATATTAACCTGTTGGGATTATAATCTGCCGAAGCATATCATTTCTGATATACCTCGGTTCTGTTTTTTTGGGTTATCCGCCAGGGTAAAGCAACTCGAAACGTTGAAGGAAAGCAACGCGGGCTTCCTCCGCCGGGAGAAGTCGTAACCCCATCAAATCCGCTGGTGGATATTTAGCGGGATCCGGAAACGCCTGGGCACCATGTCGGCCGAACATACTCATTTCAGTTGCGAGCATACGCAAATCAGCCACTTTCACCTCCGGCGACTCCACCAGCGGCAAACCATACTTTGCTCGAATAGCGCGATCGACACGACCTTCGATTTCACGGTAGTCCGGCAAGCGCGCTTTAAGAGGGCTGCTCACATCACCGCAGTATGCTTCACTGGCATCATGCATCAAGGCTTCGAACGCAAGATGCGGTTCAACCAAATGGCTGACCAGCACGCAATGCTGAGCCACGCTGTAATGCTGATCCAGGTGACCGGTAAAACGACAGATATTGGACAGAGCCGTCGCGATATCCTCAATATTAATCGCATCAGGGTTGATATCTTGGAACGAAAAACGTTTCCCGCTGTGGGTCAGTATCCAATCCGGGGCGGAGCCTTGTTTTACTTGTACGTGCATAGCTGCCAACAACTGCGCCACCAGCGACCGCTCCAACACAGTCAAATTACCAGACGTATCTGCCTGAAGGAATTCAAGCTGCTGTTTAGTGTACTTCGGCAAAGTCATCTTCTCTCCGATTTCATAAACGCTTTAACGCGCAGATTTTAAAGCCAACTTGTAACGGGTCTTTACTGCTTACTGACTGATTTTGCTCTTCTGAATTTGTTGCCAGGCCTCAATCTCTCTTTGAGAATCAGCATCCATGTCACCGGCCTGCAATGTGATTTGTTCCTCCAGAATGGAATCGAGATAGAGGTGATAGCGAGCACGCCGCTGTATACGCATAACAAAGAGAGCAAATACCAATACCCCACTACCGATCAGCGAGAAGGAAATGGCTGGGAGTGATGTCATCGGCATAGAGGAACTGCCGTCGTTAATCCACATAGACAGCTTTACCACCAGCACCGCAATGACCAATAGAACTACTGGGCGCATGATTGGGCGAATGGTACTGAAGCGGTCATCCCGGATGGAAAGGAGAACACCTTGAGAGGGGTCGTAGAGTGCCATCGTAAATACTCCGGTTGTTAATCTTAAAACAAAGCTAGCACGGTGCATTTGGCTGACGAATAGCGAGCGGCCACAGTAGAACGTCTTTTTTGGGTAAGTGAGAGCGCTTGATTACGTATGAGAGATACCAGAAAAAAACGCCACTGTTGCTGGTGGCGCTTAATCATATCGTGTATGAATTATCGAACGGAACAGACGGAAGCGATTAGATATCCAGCTCAACGTCAGTTCGGGGACGACAACAACAAGGCAACACTTCGCCTGGATTCACAAAGGCCAGGGGCTTAGTCACATACTCCACCGTACCGGCCAGTAAAGACACTCGGCACGAACCGCAGTAACCTTCCCGGCACTGATACTCAACCACAATGCCTACTGACTCCAGTCGTTCGAGGATGGTACTCACGTCGCTGGTGGCTTCAATCCGCTTTTTGCTATGTACTGCATGGATACACCCAGACATAATTCCACCCTATGTAGTGATACTGAACCAAGGGATCTTAAAATGTGCTAAAAACGCCTCAGCGGCTCCCAGAGGCGTTTCTTTGTTTCCAGTGCAATCGTATGTGGATTTAAATCAAAAAGTCGCCCTGAGACGTTTTCATGGCGAATGAGAAGGGATCCCGATCCTTCTCCGATCTACTTTACGACGCCGTGGAGCGACTCACGGCGTCGATAAAACGTTTTTCCCCAACACCAAACAAGAACGAGTCCAGCGCTTTACGGCCCGCTAACTCAGCCCCTTCCAATGCCGTTGCCAGGAAGTCGATCGGGCACACCATGCGGCCAGACAGCTTATGGGTGACCACCAGGTGATGGTCATTCATGGAGCGGGTAACCAGAAACTCTACTTGTTCACCATGTACCGATCGGCTGAAGCTCGCTTCCACTGAAACATGCGCATAACCATTTGCCGTTTTTACCTTGCCTGCCAACTCCATACGCTTCTCCTGTGTCGTTTTCTTGTCTGTGGTCAATCCTACCACCAAGCACCCTCCGACAAAGCGGGATTAACACAACTTGCCAGCGATTCTCTCGGCCAACCCCTCACAGGAGAACAACAAGTTATTTTCCTGTTCACGGTTCCCAAAATGAAAAAACCGCCCAAGTGAAGGCGGTTTCAAATCCAGCATATTGCTCGCGTTATTCCTCGGTCAGAGGCTTCAACGAGAAACGCCCAATCCGGGTATAGCGACCCAGATAGAACCCGACGAACGAGCTCAACACCACACACATGGTTCCAGTAAACCCAATTGGTTCATGCAGTACATGCTGCTGAATGTTCATGATCGCCCACATGCAACCGGCGTAACACAGAAAACCAGAAACGGATACCAAACGTTGCTCTCCGTTTGTCAATGGCCTTAGCCACCCATACACCGCGCAACCAAATAAAGCGAAACAGATAAACAGGCTCGGAAACGCTCCATCAGCCAGGGCATTCATCCCCGCCACAACCAGAAACAGTAACGATACGTTAAACCAGTACAGAGATCCCGGTGCCGGTATTTTAGTGCCAAACAATCCAGACTCACTCGGTGCCTTTGCCGCTTCGATGCTCATGCTTACCCCTCGTTGATTGTTAGTTCGTGATCGGCCAATCCAATCACTTGAGCCCTCGACATCCCCCACGGATAACGAGAGCAAAACTCAGAACTTTAAAACCCTGCCCAGCCTCATCACCAAATCGCGATAAAGCCACTTTCTTCGCCCCCGACAGAGTGACCCACCTTGTGACACAACATCACCAGATGAATATTAAGACCCATACGCTCCGTGACGAAATTGCTTAACGAAGCCAATGATGAGTATCCAATTTCGTCACTGAATGCCTTGCCCGCGAAATCACAAAGTAACTTCACCAAACCTATCTCATCCACCAGCGCCAGGCTCAACGTCAACGCAACTACCTCTGTGCGCTCTCCCACCCCAGATGCTCGTTGCGCCGATCGCTCTGTGGCAATTCCGCCGCATCCGACAAGCTCGGCTCCACACTTTTCAACAGCGTGAACTATGGGGACCCCCAAAACTCTCCCTCAGGGCTTCCTTCTCAAATAACCGGGTGGAAAGCTGAACCCTCTTTCACACCCGAGAAACGACTCAAAGAGTACGGGAGCCAAAAAAATCAGGCAAAGGTTATCGGCCTCGTTTTGCGCCCGTTTTGGGACGGACTCAAAACCAAATCCGTTAACACCCCCAGTGGAATAAACCGTAAAAAACCCCAAAACCCCCGGAGGAAACTCACTCCAAAAATCCAAAATGCATTCACACCCCTCAACAACCCCCGGAGGAAAATCATTCGAGGCATCCTGCTCATCTAAACCTCATACTGAACCCGCCATCCGCGACCCGCGAAGTGCTCTAACTCAACACCCTAAACAATCCCACCCATATCATTGCCCGCAATCCCTGAGAAAAAACAAAGCGCCATTTCCGTACCTCATTCTCACTTTGTTTACCCGAATTACATTCACATCGAGAACAAAACAAAAACAAAATCGCTCCTTCTTGTTTCGTTTACCTTCCCACCTTTCCCGATCGCAAATAGTCACCGCAAAAAAAACAAACCCGGCCATCCCGAATTCATTCTTGATACCCCAGCGCCCGTTGAAAGCCCGAGAGTCGCCTAAAGGCTCACTAACTGATCGCCTGAAGGCTCACTTTACAGAGGGAGACGTGTTTAAAATTAGGCGTAAAAAACCGGGACGGTGCCCGGCTTCAGATGTGCTATGGCGATGCGTTAAGTTAGCTCATAGAGGCAAGCTCATGGATTGGCGCGCTCATATTGAGAGACCAGCGGGAGACCTTGTTCTCAGCATCAACTTGATAGCTGACCAGGAACATGTAAATCCCGAAGCACAAGCGTGAAGGCTCAGTGAAGCCCAGCATGCATTTCGATTCCCTCGCCCCGAACAATGCCATCACCTTCAAGAGAACGTCCTGATCCCATTCATCAGCATGATGGATATACACCAGAGTGTTGCGTTGCAGACCCTTCGCAAATACTTCAAGTGCAGCCAGATCACTATTGGTATCAGCCAACACCTTAACGGCCGCGATCTTTTTGTGATTCGCCATTGTCATTACCGTTTCGACAGTACCGTCCAAAACTTCATGGGTCGCCTTTAGTCCCCAAAGTAACTCTTCGTGTTTTGTACCCAGGTTGCGGGTGAAATTTGCGCACACTTCACTGATTGCAATTGTTGCGTGTCTGTTAACGTTTTCGTGAGACATTCTCAACATTCCTCTTGAGTTGATTTTAACCATACCGGTCGTTTTGTTTACGCAGCTATAACCCCACGCTAAAGCTGCTTCCTACTCTCTGTTATCCGCCGGGATAACAGCTGGCGAATTGCCCGGTTCTTTTTCATCTCAGAACGGATCAAACTCAGCTGCGGTTCGTAAGTAACAATGAGCGTCAATTCACGGGGTGTAGCATCCGTGAAAACTTTCGCTGGATAGCTTTCCCCTTTGTTCACTTTCAAATACTTCGGAACCACCCTTGCAATTTCCCCTCCCGCCTTTCGCAATGGAGTCATCCTCGCCCAGCGGATCCGAACGGATGGACCCTGCTTAACAACGTTGAATGAGTAATGCGCTTTTTCACCACCGGCCGTTGCCAGCTTCCAAAAATCTTCTCTCAGCGTCGTTGCTTCGGCAGTCAAAACATCAGCCGATCTGTCCAAGGCTTTGACGCTTTCCTCCAGATGCTTGATGTAGCTTTCCACATCCATAGAGTTACCCTCACTTTAAAAATTCAAAAAGACCAAAAAAACGGAACCCCTATTATTACCCCACATGAGATCTCTTCCGGCTAAAGCAAAAACACCCTAAATAGGTTCAAAAACTCAGCCCCCCCAAAAAAAGCGGTAATATTATTACGCCGCCTTAGTGATCTCATGGACTGTTTCTCTTCTTTTGCACTCTCATGGCGAAAAGAAAGGCATCAGAGTTGTTGGGTGAACACATGAAAATACCTTTTTGAGCAAGACTGCGATTTTGGGGGGCAAAGAGGCTAAATCACTGCCTTTTAACTAACCCCGTATATAATATGGCAGCAGAGTGATCTTGTGGCATTTCCCTTGATTAACACTCTTATGGCGAAAAGAAAGGCATAAGAGTTCAATAGTCGTTACGTAATCCAGTCACCAGGCACACTAAGCACTAAAACAGCACATCAACTCAAGGTTTTTCGTCCCCGAAACGAGGCGCTTTTCCGGCTTGCGATCGAAATCGTCCCATCAAAATCTATCCTGGTAACAGCCGAAACATCGTGGAAAAGAGATGAAGATTAGCAGGTGTTGCCACTCAAAATAATTTGGTTCAATCGGTGAGTTTCTGACCTGTATTTGGGTTAGTTAATTTCGTCAGCGGTTATCCCCATGATAAAACGAGAGGGGTAATCCGTACCAAAAACAAGAATTATTTTTAAGTCGATAGCCCTGATTTACGGCCATATCTAGCCGTAAATCAGGGATAAAAAAGGCCATGAATGAAGGCTAAATCTGGCCTTAAAAATTGGCTAAATATAGCCGTAAATCATGTCCTTTTTCGTCCTCGTTTTGTCGATGAAAAAGGATGTTTTGTGATTTTCGAATGGCTATGATGTGCTCCGATTGTCTCGGGGCGAACGAATTTTTCGGGGTGATATCTCGACTGTCTCACTTTGTTAGCAGCATGAAGTGGCAAGGATGGGGGGGACGGAAGGGTATCACAAGCTGTAATTGTGTTAATAAAAGGTTAACAAATGAGTAAGAAAAACGCGATCGTATGTGGTGTGGACATTGGTTATAGCAACGTCAAAATTGCGACTGGCGATGCTTTTGCTTCTGTACCAGACGTCTCAATCTTCCCAGCGTATGCCACCACGGAAGAAGAAGAGGATGTAAATCTGGTGAAGCGCAATCGTGACCACGAAGTCACCGTCTACCCGAACGGAAACATGTGGCGAGCATTTACTGATCGTCCAGATGGGCGTGAACTACATGACAGTTATCACACCACGGAAATGTACTTGGCGCTGTACTTTGGCTCGTTGGCAAAAATTGCCGAGAAGGTCGGTAGCACCATTGACCTGTTGGTAACTGGTTTGCCTGTAAGGCTCGCCAGTGATGATAACGAGCGCTCCAAGTTGGTCGCCAGGTTGACAGGTACATTCACGATTAATCCGTCCACAAAAGTGACGGTCAAGCAAGTGATGGTAATCCCGCAAGGTGTTGGTGTTATCAACGATGTCGCGAACCGCGAAGGCTTTATCAGTGAAGATGAACTGTCAGAATCTAATATTCTGGTCATCGACCCTGGTTTTTTCTCGATGGACTATGTGGCCTTCAGTAATGGTAGCCGCGTGATGGGCTCCAGCGGCTCTTCACTGAAAGCCACCAGCACGATCATTGAAGGAATTGTTCGCACTCTCAATGAAGAAAACCCGCATGAGCGGCGTGATGATCTTCCTGAAATGGTCGAAATTGCGTTACGCAAAGATGCGGCTTCGTTCTTCAATGGTGCCCGCCACATTGAAGTAAAACCGCTGCTAAGCAAAGTTATTCCGCAAATCGCTGGTGGCGTAGTAAAAGAATTGCGCAAAAATGTCCGTGCGTTAGGGGCTATTCACATCATTGTGACCGCTGGTGGTGGAGCTCCTTATTATGAGCAGGCCGTGCGCGAAGCGTTCCAGAATGCCCGTATTGTAACGAGCCCAAATCCGGTCGCAAGCAACGCAATTGGCTTCTGGAACTACGGCGTTGACACCGTCATCTACGGTGACGAATAACGGATAAGGATACGTAATGCAGTTACGGGTGACGATTAATGACATTCTTTGTCCCGAGCTCGCTGCGTACCTTGAGTCCTGTCCACCAGGCAAAAGAAGTAGCGCACTGGTTGCCCTGGCGAACAGGGCTTATCTTGAAGGGTTAGGGCGTGAGGCAACGCCCAACATCTACAAGAAAGGAAAGGTAAGCGAGAAGCCGCGCTCACAAAAATTGGCAAAAGGAGGAAAAACAGGGCAGAATATTTCGTCGCCGGTGGGGACCGGTCTACAATCGTCTTATTCTGAAAACCAACCTGAGTTAGCAAAGCAGCAAGTAGCTCAGCCGTTGGCATCAAAAGCAGTAGAAGCAGTATCCGTTATACCAGGAAGCAATATTGAGTCTTCGGAGCCGCGTGGGGCGGTGTTGATGAAGAGCGAGGCAGGAAGCGAAAATACATTGTCGGTATCAGTAGATACTCAATCTACTGAGAGGGATACCGATGTTAACGCTGAAAAATCGATCCATACAGAGACCGCGTTGCCGCGTAAGCGGTTCCGCTTAGGCTAAGCCACTCTGTTGGGTTAGGGGTAAACAAAATGGGTAAATTACTGTTAAGCGCCAGTGTGGCAGCAGTAATCCTCTCATCTCAAATACTCCCGGCACAAGCTGGGGTGGTTGATTTGAAAGGAACGGCATGGGAAAAACATGCCAAGAATGAATGCGGTCTGGACCCGCATCTCTTATACGCCGTTGCTTTGTGGGAAAGCAAACAGCGTGCCGGTGGCGGCGGTTATGTCGCCCCAAGCCCTTGGGCACTGAATAATGCAGTTTACGGTGCCTACTATCCAAAAAACTACGAAGATGCGAAGCGCGCGCTTAAGCGCTACATAGCCGCATCTAAAGTAACCGATATCGGTATCGCCCAGGTCAACTATCGCTGGAACGGGAAGTATGTCAGCAAGCCAGAGGATCTTCTGGATGTAGACACTAACATTCGGGTTGGCGCGAAAGTGTTATGTAACGCTATCAAAAACTCCCCAGATGACATCGTTTTAGCAATAGGTAGTTATCACACTCCGAACCCGGAACTGCGTGACAAAGCGCGTTGGTACGGTACGAATGTGCTCAGAATCTGGAAGAGGCTGATTGAAAATGGTTAATGAAAACATATCGCTATTGAGCTGCGCTGCTTCACTGGAAACACGCGCGCAATCTTTTTTCCGCAGTCCGTTTGTTCTGTCTGAAGATGATCGCTTAGTGTTAAAAGACAAAGACCTTCTAGCGCAGCTGACAAAATCTGTTAAATCATACAACGTACCTGTTTTTATAGTTGACTACATGCCTGGACGCAAACTTACAGAAGTGGATAACTTCGTCCGGCATGACTCCTATATTCTTCGGCTTGCACTTCTCGTGTACAGCATCAGGGTGAAAATTCTCAACGGCACGCTGGCCGAGTCATTTTACTGGTTGGGCTCCGATGAAGCGTTGAATTTCATTGAGCGGCTTGACGATAGTCAAACCATTGACGCCATCATCAAGGGCGAACTGTATATCAAACCGGTTCGTTCGCTGCGGGAGCTCGCTTCTGGGGAGTGGAGCTCTGTTTTTGGCAGTGATAACCCGCACATGACTTTGCCAGCTTATTTGCAATTACGTTTTGAACATTGGAGCACAGATCTATGAAAGCCGCACTCGTAAAAGATGAAGACATTTTTGCTTTGGCACAGCGGATGGTCAAACTGGGCTTCCGTCGTCGTATCATTACCACGTCGCTTAATGCAAGTGACCGACTCATTGACCATTTGAAAAAACAGTTCGGTCAGGAAGAAGTGGCAATCGGACGCTTGAAACTGTCGGAAACCTTCTTGGCTTCGCAGCCAAAAAAGATGGAGGCAACCAACTTTATGAGCATCTATCTACGTCGCGCGAAGGACCCTAGCAATCAGGATGACATCAGTGAAGTGGTCGATTCGTTTGAAGTGTATCGCGAGTTAAATATGCGATTCAGACCGACTATTGCGGCGGATGTTATGCTTCATCCGAACGAAGCCTGGACACTGGCGCGTGACTTCCGTTCTGATGAGATCCGAATGGTGAAATGCGTACATTGTAAAATGTCCTTTATCACTCCCTTTGATGGTGATCGTTCGAATAAAAAGCATAAGTGCCCGTTCTGCGAAGATAAGGCTCATTAATGCAAACGCGAACTTTGATTGGAATATTCACAGCGTTAGCTTTGCAGGGATGCACTTTTCATACGTTGCCTGGCAGCCAGTTGGTTGCTCCCGGTTATATGCGCGTGAATCTGTGCCAAAAGCTGGACTCGCCCGAGCTTTGCAAGTCGAAGTTTGGCGAGTTCAAGAAACGGCTGATCGTGAAAGACATTTCCTCCACGGCGGGGTATATCATTCCAGATTCTGTTGGTTGGGGATGGGTGGTAAACAAAGTGAATGCACCTTTTGTTTTCTACGACCCGGAACTGAAGACAGAAATCCCCCCTCTGGAAGGGGAATTTATTCCGGGAAATTTCGAACCAGCCCTTAAAGTACCTTGCACGAAAGATGCGACATGCAGCCACCAGCAAGTGCTAACCGCTTGGAAAGATTCAATTTAAATCAAATTCACAGTGTTAGATCCCTTATTTAAACAATAGGGGATTTTTTTTAGCCAGATTTCTTCGTCAGCTGTCATGGCGGGGTTACTATGCTCTCAACACGAAAAACTACTTACCTGCAACTCTACGAATAAGGTACCGAACATGAAAAAGATTCTGACCGCTTCTTTGATTACTCTGGCAATGGCAATGACGGGCTGTGCTTCTAAACCTGTTCCGATGCCGGTGGATACCAATCCGTCGGAGGCTTTACAGTTTGCCCGTGCAATGGAGATGCGCCAAATTACAGATGCAGGTGATAATTATGTCATCTATAACAAGCTGGTTGACGGCGGGCGTATTCTCCCACTTGAGAATCCAGTAAGAGCAGGAGAGGTTGCCAAAACTCAACGGTCAGGTGCCGGTACGGCAGATGTTGTTGGTGGGTTGGCTATTAAAGATCCATTCATTGCTTTAACAGGTTTTTTAACCGCGAAAAGACCTCAGCCTTATACTGATGGGGTTGTTTTATTCGGTTCCTGGGCAGGGGGAGACCGGGAAGTAGATCAGTCTCAAATGTTTGAAGCCTTTAAAACCTTCGCCCCTAAAATGGCAGGTTTTAATGAATATGAACTATGCGGGCAGGACAAGAGCTGGAGTTGGTTCTCGTTAAGTAAAGCTAAAGAAACCGGGCACCTACCAAAACCGCCTGTTTTAGTCAGCCCTGAAGAGTATCGCTCTGGGTACGCATCGGCCTGTTTCTTCTATCTTGCGGCGAAAAAAGAAAACATGCCATTGATGAAGGAACTATCTGTGGCCCTTGGTGCAAAACGAGCTCTGTTTGTGCCAGCCTCCCAAGAGCATGCTCCGTATGTGTTTTACAACGGTAAGGTTCTTGAATTCAAAAACTAATATTACAGACGAAAGTAGAAACCCCGCCAAAACTGAGCGGGGTTTTTTATGATTAACGCACTTGTATTGAAGCGCCTGCTTTATCCTTCAGGTCATTTATATCAACGCTATCAACGCCATCCTTGAAACGGTCGAGGCTGTTTTTACGTTTACCGTCAACGTTGAGAATGCTGCCTGAACCGGTAATGCTGTCGAGATTGACTGATTCGGGCGTTGGCAGTAAATCGGCTGAGTAAAGTGAACCAATCCATTCCGACAGATCGACTTTTTGGAAGTCAATTCGACCAAACTCTTCCAACGTTAAGCCACGGCAATCCGGATTCTTGTTATCACCCCAACCAATGCCCAACTGGGCGCGCCCTTGTTCTTGGAAAATTCGCCCAATCTGTGAGTTGAACGTGCAGTAACTTGACCGTTTTTCAATGCACTGCCCTAACACTTTGGATTGGCACCAGCTATCGATGAAGGTCGCAAGTTTGGTTTCTTTTTTCACAGCAAGCTTAAATTCATCTGCTGTACAAGCCCAGATGATGTTTACCAAGATGTTTGCAACCTGATATGCCATGTAGGCATAACCGACAACGGAAATAGCGGAAGTAAGGGTGGAAGACAGCTCTACAGAACTGGCTAATGCGCCGTCGGACCCGACCGCAGCAACCGATTCTGACCCAGCAGCTGTGCCCCCGGCCTGGAATAACGCATTTGTTACGCTCGAACCAAAGGTGTCCAAAGTCCATTGAGCAACTTGTTTAGTTAAAGTGCCCACCGCCTGATCCATCATTTCTCCGATACCGAGATCTGCAATTTTATCTGCAACCGCTGACCCTGCATTACCAGTTAAGCTATCCAGTGCAGACATTGCAGGTTTAGTGATTGCATCAATAGCACTGTTAGCCAATTCAGAACCCATGTCGAACATGCCTTTACCTTGCTCGAACATGCCCGCTTTAACGGCCAGCGCATCTGAAACTTTCAGGGTGTAGTAGGTTAGCTGAAGATACTCAATCCAGCTGACATCAACAGGCTGGTTGCAGCAATCGACCCAGCCACCCAGTGCTGATTTACAAGTAGCAGCTTCACCTTTGAATAAGGAGCAAGTGCGATTGACGTTGATAGTTTCATCACCGCAGGTCATTTCGTTAACCGCGTAAGTCGCCGCTTGAAGCATTGCGACTGCCGTTTGGAAGTCTCCACTAGGTTCCGATTCTGGCGTTAAACAGGTACCGTTGATGCACTGCACCGCTCCAGCACACTGGTAAGTCTCGGTTTGTGTAGTGCTTGGCACTGTAACATCTTGACCGCAGTCCCAGGTCTCAGAAGCTTGCCAACAACCGCTTTGCCCACCAGCTGCGCCTGTGATGCAGGAAGACTTAATAAATTTGCAGGCATTGTTATTATCAAAGTCTTTGCATGAGTTATTCACTCCGGCATCAGTACCACAGTTAGATACAACGGTTGCACTACGGCAGAATGGGGAAAGCCCGCCGATCGGTGGTGTTTTAAGATCCTTTTCGCACACAGTAACCCCATTGATATAAGCGCAGCCATTCGCGTCAGGTGTGACTGTTTCATTGCAGGTGACCGAATAGTTTTGGCAATAACCCTGATTGACTGCATCCAGAAAAGTATTGAACCCTTCTTGGTTGTCGGCAATCCATTCATCTTTGCTAACGGCCTTAGATGGGTCGTAGCGAACTTCCAATTTCGCATAGCCTTCACCATTGCCATAAACTGAAACGCGTGTTTTGAAAATCAGTTCATCGCCGTCTTGTACTTCCTGGAAGTTCTGAGTCACGTCAGCCTGTGGATCAACACGCCAACTGGTATCCAACTCGCAAGGCCCTTCGGTTTCTGGTGGGAATAACTCACCTTTGCTGTAGTTCCAAGGTCGGTATTTCCCATCAGTACCTGCATCCTTCATTCCTGCAACAGGGCCCGCAAATACTTTTTTCTCACCAAGGTAGATCTGCATATAATCATCCCAGGTTGCGTAAGTCAGTTTTGCACTGGAAATGGCTTGCGGGTTGTAAACGCGAACACCTGTATATTCTTCATATATTTTACAACGACCATCCCAGTAGTTATCGCCGACTCTACCCACCCAAAGAGTTACGCAGGCTTCACCGCAACCTTCAATGTTGGCAGAACCGGAGCTATGGCTCAGGAAGCCTGCCACGTAAGGGTGGGTTAAACGATAGGTGCCACTGACGCTGGTGGTGCGAGTGCACTCTTTATAATCAGGAATGTGTTGCTTAACACCGTCCGTATTCAGTTCGGAGGTCATTGAGCAGTCATCCAGATCCTGCATGTATTTATCCTGGTTCGCCAAGAAATCTTTGTGTTTGTCAAAGATAGAATCCGTGGCTTTCAGTTTTGCAGTCGTTTTCGTTGAGCCTGAAACGGCGCGATAGGCTTCGCCTCGCAATGACGATTCAGAGGCAAGTGCAGAACCAGTATCAAAGCCTAACTTTTGGGTTTCACCATCATTACCATACACGGATTTCAGCTGATCCAGGGAGGTGGATGACGCCTCGCCAGGATACACGTTATTTAAGTTAACGGCCTCACCATCCCCATACTGAACAGTGCCGTTACTATTTGCAGAAAGACCGGGTAGAGACTTATAGAATTCAACCGCTGACTGAGCATTTGCTGCCGAGTTTGCCGAGTAAGCGTAGGGGGCATACATCGCTACACCCAAGTGGCTCATCGTGAACAACGTGCAGACCGTTTTTGAAAACCAATTTTTCCTAAAAAGGGTTATCATTCGTAATCACCTTGTAGATTGCAGGCATTGATGGCTAGGCGTATCACAGAAAATTTCGTCACCTGAAAGAACTGTGAGAGAATCAATGCATAGAGACGCCATTGAGCAAGCATAAATCAATGACGTATACGGGCAACAAAGAAGGGCAGCAAAACGAGGTGCTTTTCTTTTACTGATATTTGGGAGTAAAACATGAGTACATTTGGCGCACACGGCGTAGCCTATCTACCCCCCATTGTGGTTCACAGAGTTCCAATAAGCACGAAAAAGTCACCACCCAAACCACCGGGGATCCAAAGAGACATTGCGCTTTGCATGTTTTGGCTGGTACTCAGCGTTCCCGCTGCTTATATGCTCTATATCGGTTGAGTTTTTTAGGCCAAAAAAAAGCCTCCGACTGGAGGCTTTTGTATGTTAAGGGTTATTTCTTCTCGTTATCAGACATCAGCGCCTCGACAGATTCTTTTACGACATGAGCATCAGTACGATGCATGTTGCTCTTCGTGGATTCTACCTTGCCAATAATCGCCATTGCTAGCTGCTGATCGCCGCCTTCAAGCCTACCGTTCACATATTCACCGCCGGTTGCGAGGGTGACAGCGTGGAAGGCCTGAATACGAGCGTGTTCCATTTGCTCTGGCGTATTGTCTTTGTCTTTGACGGTACCGTACAAGTGTGAGATGGCATTTTTAGCGTATTCGCCTCTTTCACCTCCAACACCAGTTACTTGAGAAGCCATTTCCTGTCCCTGACCGTAACCTTCCTGATAAGAGAACCCCCCCGGCTTAATGCCGTTTGAAACCTTGTCTAAGGCGCTTTGAACCTTAGGCATCGCATCCCCCGTCATTCCATAATTTGATTTGTTCACCAGTTCATATCGTGCAGCATTGCCTCTCATAGTGTTGAGTTCTTGGGTTGAACGGGATTCATGATTCTCAACCTGTCCTTTATTATCGAAATGCTGATCAATAACGTGCCCCTGGGCTGTGCCTGGTGCTGATTGGGCATAATTACCAGCTATGCCTGCTGCTGCCTGACCCTGGGTAGAACTTGAACCATTATTAACACCACCAGCAATACTATCGATATGCGCTTCGGCTTGCTCTGCGTTAGCTGCGATCCCTTGGTTTGCCCTGGCAGCATCAGCGCTGACCTCTGGTTGTTGCGAACCTCCACTAACGAAACCTGACAGTTTAGCTACTTCGCCAGCTTGACCTATTGAAGCCGCTGCGCTGAACTGAGCGAATGTATGCGCATCTTCCTGTGTCATCCCTAGTGAAGAGAGGCGTGCTGTATCTTCGTTGATCCGCTGAGATAAGTCTTCGCGACCAGCCAATACCTGAGTTAGTGCGGCTTGAGCTTCGTTGCTACCTCCAATGGATTGCGCAATCTGTGCTGAGTTCATGTTTTGGCCCAGAGAGCTACTCATCGAATACTGTTGTGCTTCAGAATAGGATTTTTGAGCCGACTCCTGTTTTTTATAAGCTTCACCGTATTGTTGGGTTGCCGCAGTGCTTTGTCCTGCTGCCTGCATGCTGCTGTAATAAGCCATTGAAGACTGTGACCTGATTTGACTGAGTTGCGAGCTTAGCGCGTCACTGTTTGAAGCGTTATCACTGCTTGAGTAGCTCGCGTCCGCCGTGTGAGTTTTACCTTTTGAAGCTGACTCATTACGCTGTAAGGATGCCGACCCAGAAACTGAGGCACCAGACCCTCCAATTTTCAAACCAGCAGATGCCTCAGCGCTACCTTGAACAGAGCCCATATTCAAAGCTGTCAATGCTTCAGCTTCGGAAGTCCCGTTACGCGAAGCGACATCTTGAACAAACGAACGCTGGGAAGAGGTTAGAGAACCCAAAGCAGCTTGCATGGCATCCTGGCTTTGTTGAGACTGGGTTCCATTTCGCATGTTGGAAGCAACCTCTTGGAACATTTTCCCTTCTGATGCAGAGCGTTCAACCGAGGCTGACTCGACGTTCTGTTTAGCGCTGGCGAGGTTAGTAGAAGCAGATTGCTTCATATCAAATTTAGGCAATGCGGAAGATGCACCACCCATGACAGACCCACTGGAGCGATCGAAGTTCACATCAGCGCTTCGGTTGTTCATGGCTGGCGCGTTCGATACATCAGGAGCCATCTGCTTGGTATCAGCTGCGTGAGGCGCAGCGGCGGAGTTTGCCAGTGAGTTAAAGGCGACCGAACTACCCCATACGATAAAGCCACCCAATGCAGGGATCATCGCATATAAATTCCCAGCAAGGCCGATGCTTTTTTGAGTTTCAAATAGCATCAGATATAGCTTATCGAATGAAATCGGATCTATACCATTGAAAATGGCAGACAAGTTAGTTTGAGTGTGAACAAGCACGTACATGTTTACAACTGCTGCCAGTGGCATCCAAGTCTGAGTCCAGATAATGACCAGAAAATATTTCATAACCAAGCGAACACCCATAATGCCCAGACCGAATAAAAAGGCCATGAATGGCGTAAGAGCATAGATTAGCCCTTGGAAAATTGGCATAAACGCCGCCATCCAAGACAGGAAAGACGCGCCGGAGGATGCCCACTGGAAGGCTTGTTGGGTTTGCGTTTGAGTTCGGGTGATAGCAGCGGCACCTCGGAAGGAGGCTTCATATCCATACTTAGGCACATCACGAAGGTAGGGGTACATGATCATCGTCATTTGGAAATCACGCATCGTTGTACCGCTTAGGTTGTAAAAATTCATGATCTCCTGAACTTTTCTGCTCGTATTACAGACGTCACCATCGCCCTGACAAGTCCGGCCCAAAGCGGCATAAGAACGCTGGTAGGCTTTACGGAACATGTCAGAAGAGGATGCATGTTGCATGATCAATTTATCAAAAGCATCTGCACAAGAATATTGTGAAGATACACCTTTCATATCTTCCATTCCTGGAGCCCAGCCCACCATATTGCCATCATAAAGCACGACGTGCTGGAAGCGGTCATCAGATCTCAGCCCTTGCACGCCTTGAGTGCCTCTATAAAGAGTTGAGTAGGTTTTCGCCCCCCGAATAACATCTTTAGTCACGCAGGTTTTCATATAACTTTCCACGCTTCTGGCGAAATCTACACGCGGTTTTTCGTTGGCTAAAAACCAGCGCATTGGGTTTTTTAATGTGTCATAAAGAGACGTCATTGCCACCAATGGATCCAATGCACCATACTCAGTCATTGAAGGAGTGGAGAATGCTTGCTCCATTTTTTCTGTAATTGAATACCCGACAGTGGATATGATGGAGGCCGATGCTGCAAGGCCTGCCGGAACGTTATCAACTGCACGGAAACGTCCGCTAGTAACATCTTCGATGTTGACACGAGCCGAAACCTGGAAGAACACCATATACATGACAATACAGACGGCCATGTTTTGGAAGGAGACGGTTTTACCTGCTGAAATAGCCGATGAAATAACAATCCCGATCACCCCTAACAATGCAGCAATGCGAAATAGATCTGAGAACATCCCACTATTCATTAGCATTGCAACTGCGTTGAAAACATTATGCATAAATTCAATGTCACCAACGGTATATACGTTCCACTGAGTCATTTACTCATATCCTCTTAGAGTGCGCCGTCTACCGACCCTTCACCTTGATATTCAGTTAAAGGCAGGGATTGCATGTAGGACTGGAAGGTTTCCTGGATCTTCTCTTCACCGCCGTATCTGGCCGCTAATGTGCTATAGGAAATTGCCAAATTACGTCGCGCATCTTCTATCAACTTATACATCTCTTCGTAGTAAGCTGAAGCAGAATCATCGTTAGACTGCGCCATACGGGCCCCTGTTGCTGCGGCCGTTAGTAGATCACTGAGGTATTGATTCGCAGCCGAGTAGGATAGGACAGGTGAGATGGCTCGAATATACGAATGACTGGCGTTCAGGTCATGCCTTGCCAAAATGATAGCTTTATTACCAGCGCCACCAACGTTGTAATACCCAGCCTGTTCATGCCGCTCTCTAGATACTTCACCACCCGATTTTGCCGAAACCAGATACCCATCATCAATGAAGAATTTATTAATGGTGTTAGCAACGCCATTCAAGCCAATTTGCTGTTGCACTGGGTTTTCGCACGTTTCGGTTTGGTTTACGCAACTCCACATATGGAAGGCGGGGTCACCATGAATAATAGAATCCAACACGGAGCTAGTTGCCAGAGGGCCAAGTCGAACAACGCTTTTTTTAATGGATCCGTCTTTGTCTGTACTGATATCTTTTCCAACAATAATCGTACCAGTGAGAGACATAACCAATTCTTTCTGTTGTTGCTCAGAGCCTTCGAATTGAGATGAGAACTGTCCATTTTGCAGCAAGCACCACATGAGGTTGCCATAGTCGCCACAAGGCTTACGTTTCCCTGTATCACCTTTGACTTTCTCTGGGGCTTCACCACCACCTGAGTTACCCCACATTGCCTTGAACTGGTCAACAACACCATCAGACGAGAGTTGGGATGACACGGACATTTTGGCATTTTCACCAAATGCGGAAGCTGTATCTACCAGTAATCCTTTTGCTAATTGGCAGGAGTTAACGGTCAGATCGTTCATTTGCTGAACAACAGCCTGCATTTTTGAAATGGCATTATCCAGAACTGCATCCATTGCGTTAAGTGCCAGCTGAAAAGCCAGACCAGCCGCGTTAGCGGCGATGTTACGTAGCATCTGAACAAACTGCTCGGCATTGATAAATGAGAAAGACCCACCAAAAAGGTCGATCCCTCCACAGCCGCCCGACGCGGCAGGAAGATCGATTGTGACTGGCGTAAGAGTTCTTAGTTTATTTCGGAGAACAAAGCCCCCACCAGTGTACCCATCACGAGTAATGCTGTGATAATCTCCCGCGCCAGTTACATTGGACATTGAACCGAACATACTATCGAGCTGGGTACTGATATCCGCAGCATTGGAAGAAGACGTGAACACACCCGACAGAGCAATCGATATTGCTAAGATAGTGCGTTTGAGCCCTTTAGATTTTTGATGTTGTAAAACCATTTTTTGTTACTCCCGCTACTGTTATTTCGCCTTTGTAGATGCTGCGTAACCAGATTTCTTCTGAATGTATTTGATAAAGTCGTCCGAGTTCTCCAGGTACTCTTCCGGCATATCTTTCAGGATGCTCGAATCGATATACCCATTGTCGTTATATGGAAGCGTGCTTTTGTACTGCTCGTTGGTGATGAGCCCCGAGTCATGTGCAATCATGATTGTGCGGGATATCAACTGATCGGCACTGAGAGGCCCGAATGAAAGAATCCGCGTTGCCTCTGGAGGAATAGCCAGTGCGAGCGCAGGAGTGTTGGTGATCTGCAATTTTGCTGCTTGACCAGTATCTGCACGCCAGTTCTCCATGATGTTTCCAGGCATTGGTTTACCATCAATCGAAATTGGAATAACTTTCATACCGGTCATGTAAGTGAACGTATTCATGATCGCCGCTTGTTTCACACAGATTGAGCAATCTTCGCCACGGAAGAAAAAGAAAACCCCAGCGCGTGTGGCAATGTCTTTTATAACAAGCCGTGAGTTTTTTTCAGCCTCCGCAGACTGGTCCATAGCGCCGAAGGTAGACGTAGAGCGACGACTGCTTTCATCAATCAATGGATCTGTAGATGTCACTAAGCGCGCCATATCAGTAAACCGGCTCGCCTTGTCCAACATAATGCGCTGCGCAAGGTAATAGGCCCGGACGTTTTCCTGGGTTGGCTCGTCAATTGCGCGGTCACGTAATTTCTGTACGTTTTCACGGTACCAGGCCACGGTAAAGGCTTCAGGCCCCTCTTCAGGAGTAACCGCAACGGAAGGTTCAGGGACAGGCATTTGCTTGTCCTGCTCTTCGGTTTTGTCCGCTTTAGCAACAGTAGTCTCAGGTTCGATTTCTTTCGGCGGTTCAGGAGGCATTTTTTTCCAGAACCAGCCTTCTTCTTTTCCATCCAGAAACGAGGTACCTCCAGCGGTAACCTGCCCGTTGGAAGCCTTTGGTTTATTATCTTTGCCACCCTCTGCTACCGCATGAGCAGAGAGCACCCCAAATACCAGGGTAGCGATGACTGTTTTATTGAAACTTTGGAATTTCATCTTCATTACCTTTGGTAAGAATTGCCGCTATCCTGTCAGTCCAAAAAAAGGAGTTTTTCCCCTTAAAAACCCTGGCTTTTTCAAGCTGTTGGCACAGTTGATAGTGTCTATATCTTTGTTGCCCGATCTTCTTAATGATGCTTTCGGGTTTTATACCAATTTCCTTACAGGCCTCATCGAGGGTCATGCGTCCGCCGTACTTACGTTCAAGTTCACGCTGCAAGCTGAGACGGTTAGAGTCAGTGCAGAGTATGGCTGGCAGCTTAAAAACAGGCATGAGCATCGAACGGCTGTGAGCACATACGAGAAGTTTCATCAAATCCCTCATCTGATGAATCAATGAGCGGTCATTTTGTCATACACAGGCAAGGAAAACGGCAAAAAAGGCCAGCAAAATGAGGCCAAAAACCGGTGTTCTCAAAGGGTTGAAGGAATCGCATGTGCTTGCGTTTTGTTTACCATCCTTCCGTTGTCTGTGAATGCAGCTCCGGTTATGGCTGGTAAAAAAAAGCAAAAAAAAACCCTGTCCGAAGACAGGGTTTTGGGTGGTTACCCTAGGCTGGAATTACGATTTGCTCTTGTTGCGAGTAAACGCGATCGGCATCGAGACAATCAAAAGAACTTTGATGACAAAGTCCTCTGTCACCTTGATGCCAAAGTGACTACCGAAAACAATCACCATGACAGCAATTGCAACAGTAAAAACAAGAGAGAAGAAGCGAAGGGTATTAAGTTTCATTTTAGGGCTCACTGAGGGAAGTTAAGCACAACGAGGATGTTGTGCGGAGGGGAAGTTAAATCGAAGTTATAGAGAGTGACGCAGTTTCATAATTTTACCGTAGACATCCTGAAGGATGAGCACGATGAAATAAGCGGCCAATGCAACACAACCGGCAGCAATGACAGACATGACAACAATAACAACTACCATAGTCATGACATCAAAGCTGAAAAATACCGTTGCAGCTACAATGATTACCGCAGGAATCAGCGGCAGGAATTTAAATATGTTTTTCATACATCACCAGTGAAAGAGAGTTTGTGGACAGCAAAAAAGCAATTAGTGAAACAGGTGTGCTTTTAAACCGATGGTGTAACGAGAGTAGATACCACCAAAGAGAGAATCTTTGAAAACATCCGGTTCTTCATTATCAGACAAAACAGCCTCAGCCATCTCCACGATACTCACCAACATCTGCGCGCAGAATGAGTTTTTCTTAAACAAATCCCGGTACAAACTGGTATGAATCACCCCATTCAAGTCCATCGCCAAGTTAATCAATAATGCTTGATTAACAGACAGCGAAGGGCAGTCAGGGTCATTGAACGATTCCGTACCAACACCAATTCGGTTCATTGCAAGCAATGTCCGAACCTCGCCTTCCAAATCAGCAAAGCGATGATTGATGTCAATATAGGTTTCTTCATTAATCACCACACCGAGATCATCGCGTAAATCAGAACCGCGCGAGTAATCTTCTTCATCAACGGGCACAATTTCCAAAAGGATGTTGCGAACAGCGATAGGGAAAGTTGTGGTGTAGCTATTGTCAGAGGTAACGTAACGCATGAGAAATACTCCTGTAGATAAAAATGAAGGGTAAGGATTACCAAACACATTGTTCTTTCATGAACTCGGGCTCATGTGCCACGAAACGAACAGCCTCAGCCATCGTTGAGTCGAAGAACCTGGAACACAAACTCCGGCCAAGCATGACTATCTCTTTTTTGAGAAGGTCAAGGCTAGGGTCGGAGAAACGGCCACATGCACAACAATACGCAAAACGAGTCGCCAGCTTTAATACCTGGGATTCGTTCTGATTAATACCAAACGCAGTATTGGCAATGCCAAGTCCACGATCGTTAAGCAATTTCACAGTTAACATATCGGAATGAATTAACGCCAAGTCAGCTTGCTCCTGAACATCAGAAGTGGGCCAAAGGCGCATCTTTTCAGATACGAATCCGTAAATGCTCAATTCGACAGAATGAGACATACGTACCTCTTTAATAGATTTATGAATTTAGAAAATTAAAAGATACCGGGCTTGCAACGAGCCAATGCGGCCAGAATGCGTTCGCGAGCAGGGGAGGGGCTAACAGTTGCCTGAATGCCTTCCATCCAATCCTCAACCGGTATGCGGGTGAATTTGTCGTCTGTATTGCGGATACGAAATGCAATCACTGCCCAACGTGATAAAGCATATTTAATACAAGCTTCATCACCCGGAACGACAACGCCACGCAGTTTCGCGGAAGCGTTATTGTATTCAATCAATGCACAAGCACTCATACAGTTCACCAAAACGAAAGGCCCGCTACGGGGCCTTTGCTTTTCAGAAGTTAATATTATCGTTTACTGTGACAGGAATAGGATCCTGATGTGCAGCAATATCGATGAAGTTAAAACGTTTAATGTTGGTGGCGCGAAGCACTTTGCCAGTAGAGAGCACAAAGGTCTCAACATCAGCATGGCGACTATCAGGCCAGGACTGAGAAATTGAGGTTTCGCGGATTAAATATGACCGTTTATTTGATGTGAAAGACACATAAGGTATCAGCATTGCTTAACCCTCTGAGCCCATCAGACCGTAGCCGTATGTCGTTAACGTATGCACTAAACACAGTGCATCAACGGTCATGTACGGCCACCAATTACCTGTCTCATCACGGAAGAAGTGTATTTCTAGTGAATCCGGGGCCATTGGGTGGTACGTATTGATCACGAAAGACTCTTCAAAAACGGGTAGGTTTTCAAACAAACTAACACTACGCTTTGGTGAATTGCCATGCACGTAACCAATGAGGTCATCAATCATTTCAACGGTAAAGCCGCTTTGTGGTTCAACGACAGAAGTATCAAAATTAATATATTTAGCCATGATGAATATCTCCAAGAGAAAGTAAAACGCTGACAAATGCCAGCGTTATTCTTTAAGCGGTTATGCACACTTCCGAGCAGCTTCGTTCGGGTAGTAGTGATAGAACGCCTTCTTGTATTTTTCGAAACCGCGACGCTGTGATTCAACGAAGTCCATATTTGATGGCGCATCGTAGTGGTTCGACTGAATTAAACGATCTTGTTCAGCCAGGTCATGCTTCCAGCGATGCAGAACACTCATACGAGTCTCTTCTGGGTCCAGTTTGGCGAAGAAGCAGCAGCTAGTGAAAGAGCACAGATCCGACTGATTTTTATCAGAGAAGATCCAGAGAATTTCATCAACACGCTGTTCAACGTTGCTTCTGGGGGCCGTCATGATGTACAGAGAGTCACGAATAATTTCGTAAGCCATCTGTTGCGAATAACGCAATTCATAACGATCATCTTTGGCAGCGCAAATTGCTTCATAAGTCCGGTCGTCAGCTTCAAACAGTTCGTTGAAGGACAGCTGATTTTCATGAGCAAATGCATTTTTGGACATAGTCATTTTGATCACCTTTAATAGATTTAAAATAAATTTAGGAATTAAAAACCCGGCCTCATGCAAAGCAGGAGGCTAAGGATTTGTTTAGGAAGGTTTTAAAATTAACGAGTTAAAGCTTTGCGGGAGACTTCGAGAAGCTTTCCGCGAAGGGCAGAGACAGAACCTACAGCAACACCAGTATCATCGAATAGAGAAGTCATAATGTTTGAATTAGCACCGCCGAAGCCAATACCAATAACAATCACACCTTCTTTTTTCGCGTCATTAACCATCTGAATAACAGGCCCGGAGTTATCGGGCTTACCATCAGTGACCACGACCATGACATGGCGATCAGCGCGCGCATTTAGCAAGTCACTGAACGCAGGCCATAAAGCTTGTTCCAGTGGCGTACAACCATTTGCGCTAATACCAAATTGCTTAGCGTTAACCGCAGCCCGGAAGCTTTGTTCACGCGCTTTTAGCAAGCCAACGTTATTTGCGGTGGCATGTGGGAAATGATAGGCCGAAGTCGAAACACCTTTGATGCCGTCCAACGCAAAGAGCAAGGAGACAACAGCGGCTTCAGCTTCAACCATGTCAGAACCCAATGAACTGCTTGAATCAAGCAGAACAGTAAAGGCAGAGTTGAACTCAACAGCTTTAGATTTGTGTCGGAATAACTTGGTTTCTCCTAAAAGAGCCGAAGTCAGCCGACGCGTATCCATAACACGACCCGTTTCTTTGTGTGTACGACGAGTTTGTTGCATACCTTGTAGTAGCCCGTGCATTGACTGACGAAGGCCAGACGCAGCCTGAACACCTCGGAGAACCGAAGCTTCTCTGGTTGCGTGACGCTTAGCCGGAGCAATACCGAACGGGGTAGCAGCAGGTGTGCGTTCACTTGGAGAAACGTTGTCTTTAATACAGTCATTCAAGCGTTCACCAGCACCTTTAATAACCTCGTTGAGATTATCATCAGTGACATTGGCAAAAGGGTCTGAATGGTCTGATTTAGACGGTGTTGAGCTGGTAGAAACGCTGGTGGAAACATCACTGCCAGAAGCAGGGCTGTCACCATTTTCAGGTTCATTACCAGGCTGAGCGGAAGTACCTTGAGACGATTGACCGTCAGAAGAGCCATCGCCAGCATCTACATTAGAGTCAGCACTATCATTATCTTCGCCAGGCTGTGAGTTATCACTGCTTGGTTCGGATTGTGAATCGTCACCGGTCTCAGGAGGCAGATCATGTTGGTCTTGTTGATTATCGTTAAAAGAATCTACTGCAAGATCGTAAAGACGACAGGAAATATCCAGACAGTCGGCAATGGAAGGCGCGTTAATCGCCAAACCGAGAATGTCCATCGCTGTATCAAACATGTTTTGTCCGAATAAGCGAATGAAGTCTGATTGGGCTTGATCAACAGGAATGTTAAGTGCGTGATACCGTTTGAAACCACACAAGAGTAAACCGTTGATAAATGCTACAGCAGGATCATCAGTTGGTTTCGTGTCCTCATTAAAAACAAAGTGATTTAACGCTTTGAGAAATGAAGGCACTCCGGGAAAGCGACGACCTATCGCACGTTCAATACGAAGATCTTCGGTTATGTTTACCAACTTACCAAGAACACTTGGGTTGTAGCCTTGTTTGGCACGAGCAGGAATGTCTTCTTTCAGAATCGGAAATTCTGTGTATTTGACATGCGCAGCTTCGTGAACCAAATAACCCAGAAGGACGTCAGACAATTTTTCAGCATCCTTATAGAAAGGAATGTTGATAGTGAATGAAGAACCTTGCTGAGAAGCACAAGCCGTAGAACCACCAACAGTTACATTCACTCCGAGCTGATCGCTCAGGGCGCGTGCAACGACGGGCAGAGAGTTATAAATACCCATACTTACCTCACAATAGATTTAATATAAATTTAAAAGGACGAAAACGAGTCGTTAAGGACGTTTCAAACAGGTGCGAAGGTCACCGTTGTCAGCCAAACGTAAAAAAAACGTTTTGCTATCCAAAGTCACCGAGGCGTTTTGCAGTACCTGTTGCCAGGTAAAGCGGTAGAGAGAGTGAGACGGGCCTAAACGGAGGATGTCGAAATCAGTTTCAGAAACACCAAGCCAGGGCAGGGTATTACCAAACAACACAGCAAAAGCCATAGGAAGCTGCTCACCGTATTTACTAAACTCAACAAGTAACTCGTTGTTGCACAAAAGATACTTTTGCATAACCAAGTCCATATTTAGGAAATTAAAAAAGGCCCGTAAAGGGGCCTTAGATTTAGAACATCATGATCCCATCGTCTGAATCGGTATCAGCAAAATCCAGATTAACTGGAGTAGCAGAAGCCGGGGCATTCAAATCGACAGCGGCAGCAGGAACGACGAAAGAACTCAGCAGCGCGCTATCATCAACAACTTCAACAGAACCAGCAGGCTGATTAACTTCAACAGTGCTTGACGTATCAGCCACTGTAACAACCGGGTCTGCAACAGGACCGGCCGGAGGCAAGTCGAGTGGCAGGTCGGCCAAGAAGCTATCATCAATCGTTTCAGCAACAGCGAATGCGTTCGTGTGTGGAACCACGTCAGCAGGAGTGGCTGGTGTTGTTTCCAAAGCAGGTTGTGCTGGTGGAGAAACCAAATCGGTAGTCGGCAACTCAAAAGAGGCGTCGAGAACCAAAGAGGCATCCAAACCAGAATCAGCTTGCGGATTTGAAAGCAACGATACAAACGACTTAGCAGCTTGTGGATCGCGGAGGTTGTTTAGAAGGGATAATGCATTGTTGTAGTCTTGACCGGTAACTTTGCCTGTCAAAGGTAAGTTATCAAGCACTTGAGACATGTACTCGCACAGACCTTCAACACTGGGGTCAATAAACGCCAGAGTACGAAGTTTTTCAGCAGAACGACGTAGCGGATTCAGTGTGTGTTGACTGATTGCATCTTTGCTATTCAGGTTCTTTAAGAACTTGTCAGCAACGGAGGCAACGTCTTCATAGACTTCATCTGCCAGACTTTTTACCTGACTTGCAAAACCATCTTGAATGATGGCATTGCCATAAGGAGTGATATGAATCGCAGTAAACCCAAATTGAATTTGGGAATCCATATAGCCGATATCAATCGCGGCATCGCGCACAAGGATTGCACGATACTTTTCCTCAAATGAATTAATCCAGCCATTAAAATCAGCCTTCAAAAATTCTTTTTTGTAGTCATAAAACTCTTGCTTCACATCCTTCAGTTCATCGATGAGTGCATTGACCTTATCCGTTGGGACAGCATAGCCGCCCATGAAAGCAACACCGTAGGACAAACAAGCTTTCTTAGCCTTGTTCTTAAAGCGTTCAAACGGGTTAATCAACTGCGGGTCAATCACTTTCTTAGAACCAAGAGACACCATGACTTCTGGTGGCAGTTCGGCATTTTCACCTAAGTCTTGACGTTGCAGCTTTTTACGGCCGCTAATGCAGGAAATCTCAGAAAGAGAAACCAGGATTAATTGGTCTAAAACTTGAGTGTGAGTTTGGTTATTCGTAGACATATTAGTTACCTTTTATTTATAAATTTAAAATATTAAAAAGGCCCAGAAATGGGCCATTATTTATTTAGAGAATTGCATTTAGAGAGGTGTTAACAAGGTTTAACCGAATACCGCTTTGAGGATGGCATGCAGAGCACGCTTATCATCAGCACCGGCACGGTTACCGATTTGTAAGTCGAAGGAAACTTGCAGAGCTTCAGGCATTTTGGCCTTATTCATCAGCGAGAAACGTTCAACCCAGGCAATCAGCGAGCGAGTAGAGCACGTAACAGACAATCGCGTGTCTGGCGAAACAGCGGATACCTTGACAGAAGAACTGTCATTGGACTGATTAAAATCACCAGCGATATCACTGCCGACAAACAACTTACGAATGATGTTAGCGATTTCAACAAACTTACCTGCGAGCACTTCATCTGAAATGAACTTCTTGATTAACGAGGTTTCAACGTCTTTTGGCATGTAATTCGCGTTGATGAACATATAGCGATCGAGGTTCGCGACGTTCAGCACTTTTACACCACCATAGACACCCGTTAAATCACCTTGGCCGATCGAGTTGGCTGTAGCGACAAAACGGAAGTTAGGATGCTTTTTGATCACTTCGTTGGTTTCAGGAATAACAAGATTCCCACCTTCTAAGATCGCGTTAAAAGCGTTAGCACAGCTTGGGTCAAGTTGGTCGTATTCATCCAAAAGGAAAATGAGGCCAAATTTGTAAGCAAGTGCCAGAGGACCATAAAGGAAGTCTGTACGGGTATCACCGGTCATTGTGTCGCAAACGAGACGAAGACCACCGACAAGACTATTAATGTCCAAATCCTGAGAAGCTGTTGTTTTCATCAAAGGCCAGTTCAGTCGAGCGGCAACTTGCTCAACAATACTGGTTTTACCGCAGCCTGTAGGGCCGGAGATCCACAGCGACTGACCCTGAGGGTAGTTAATCCACATCAGGACAGACGCACGCAGAGACGGCTCAAACACGTAATGATCATTTAGGCTAGGGATGGCAGCACTGAATGCATTATCCGCAGCGAAACCAGCATACGGTTTAACCTGCGCTTTCATGTGTTCTGGAATGACAACGCCGAATAATTCCGGAGAGATTGCGACGTTACGAACCAGGGTATCAGCAGCTAGAGTAGTGTTAAAAGTAGACATGTATTACCTCAATAATTTAGATAGATTTAAAAGAGTTAGGGAATTTAAAAGTGAAGAGTCGTCGAATTAAGCAGCAGGAGAACAGCAAACCAGATTGGAATGTGTATACCGGCTACTCATTTGTCCTTGTTCACAGACAATCGACTTAGGTGCATAAGTGGCAAACGCCGTAATACCACGCTCGGAAAGCGCGGTGATCAGGGTTGGCATAAAGTAGGTTTTGGCATAAACCAAAACACCTTCAGCCTGGTGACGGGAACACAGCAGCAAAGCGATATCTGCTAGTTCGTCGGCACGTTGCTGCATTAACGAAACGGTGGGGCAGTCATTGAACGAGAGTTTTTCACGAATGATTTGTGAAATGTCACGTTCAACATCAATCACACCCATTTCGCGTTGTGCGTCGGATGCTTTATATGCAGTCAGATTAACGATGGACATGGAGAGACTCCTAAAATTAATAGATTTAAAAGGTTTAAGGCCTCAGAAAAGAGGCGAGATTTAAGGTATTGCAAAGTTCCAGTAGAGTGACTGGAGGCACTTGTTGTTCTCAGCTTGAGAACGAAACACCGTTTTCGACGCATAAAAAAACCCGCTGCTTAAAAAGCAACGGGCTATCGAATTTGGTACAGATATGCGTGTGCCGTGTGAATGAGAGTAAACGCATTCAGAATGGCGATATGGCCGAAATTAGGTGTTTAGGGGCAGGTTGCCAGAAGTTAGGCGGTGTGTACCGCACCGCTACAATAATCAATTCTTACAGCTGGGTCAACAAGAAAAAACCCGACCGAAGTCGGGTGTGAGAGAGTTAAAACAACAACAAGGCATTGTCTTCAACACCGGTGAGTGCATCTCCTTCTGCCACAACAGGTTTGATGGCTTCAGGTGGAATATAAACGCTGTCCTCTGGGGAAGCTTCATACTCATAGACAGACAGGCTGGAGCGAAGAGACTCCTGAGTCACACAGTCCGGATATTGCTCAGCAGTCACATTAAGACGCTCAGCGATCATTTTCCAGTTAGTGCGACCTTTGACTTTACTTTCCAGATAGCGAAAACCAAACCCATCAATACGGACAGGGTCTGTGCTTTTGAAACCAAGACCTGTTGCAAGACCTTGAATCGACGCCTTAAGCGTTTCTTCAAGATTAGACAACTGGGCTTTCACGGCTTCAAACTCGGCTTCTTTGGCGCGGACATTCGCAACTTGACGGCGGATGTCAGCGATACGAGCAGAGAGATCATCTGGAGCAGTAAATTCACTGGTTTGGGCCAGAATATCGGCATCAGAAACCAGCAGGATGTCTTGCTGTTTATCAAAAGCCGGAGCTACCTTTTGATTTAAACGTTCCCAGAACTCTTTGCATGCAGCAAACAAACGTGTGAAAGCGCCCTGGTTAGGTTTGATAAGGAAAATCTTCGGCTGATCTTTAGCGGACCAGAAAACAAGATAAGCTTGCGGGGCACCTGTTACGAATAACTGATGCTGCACCTGCCAGAAGTAATATTTAAATTCCGGCGAGGCTGAACCTTGTTCGAGGATAGCTAAATGTTTTTTCTCTGAGAGATTCTTGATCTCCAGTACAGAACGGTCATCGAGCTGTCCATCAAGCGAAGCTATCATGAACGGGTACTTGGCATGTCGAACGCAAAAGGGTGAGGCTATTTGCCCCAATTCACTTTCGCAGTAAGACCGCGCAAGCGCTTCGAGTTTGTTACCGGCATCCACCTGCTTAATCGCAGATAGATCTTCAGAAGCAAGCAAGCCTGCATACTGAAGGTATAACTGATAAGGCGTTTTCATAGCTCCAGGCGCACCCAAGAGAATTGGGGAGCATGTTGCCGTAACACCTGTTCTACGCCATTTGTGCCACTCTGGAGTTCCTTGTTCAATATCGACAATTTCACAGATTGAATCAGACATACGATCACCATTAATAAATTTATAAAATTAAAAAACCGGCAATAAATGCCGGTTATGTTTTATGCTGCTTTAGCTGTTGAAATCAGGTTGCACAACATCTCTTTGAGACCTTTGTGTTTGACTGAATTCAAGGCAGATTCAAGTTCGTCGAATTGACCGGACTGAAGAGCTTGAGAGTAGAGCACTTGCATGGAGTTAGTTTCAGCTTCAACAGAAGAAACCCACTGGGCTGCACTGGCTTTAAACTCCCCGTCAGCAAGACGATTAACAAAGTCATTTGCGATCCCAAAATCACACATGTGAACTGACTCAGAAACTTTCGTACTGAGCAGGTCACGGCGCGATTGTTCCAATTGACGTTTTGCGTAAGCCAATTCGCTGTCGTTGAAAGAAAATGCGTCTTTCAGTTCGGCGATCATGGTTTCGTAAGCCAGCGTTTTTTCTGCGCGGGTAACGAGTTTCGCAATTCGTTTGAAACTGCTTTGACGAACACCTGGAATTTCAGACATCGGAACTTGAAGTTCTTCTGGCTGAGATCCACCCGCATCAGACTTGGGTTGAACATCAACTGGAGCTGACTGAGCTTCCTGTGACGCAGGCTGAGATGCCTTCTCAACGGGTTGGGCCGATTGCGCAGGGGGAGCGACGTCATCATGAGCAACAATTTCACCCTCAATAACACTGTCGTCAGCAACAATAGGCTGAGATGAAGCAACATCATTGTTAGCAGCCTGAGCAGCTTGACGTTGAGCCATTTCAGCAGCAGCAGCTTCAACAGGGACATGAGCGGAAGACTTGAACCCTTCTTCACCGTAGGTATTGAGATAATCAATCACTGCGCTGATTCGAGTTCGGTTGCCTGGGATTAAATGAACGGTTTGTTTAAGGGCGGATTTCAGAACCATTTTCCACGGGAATGTTGTCCACGGAGATAATGCTCTTTTATCAACTTTTTTCCAAGATTCAGAAACTGCGCGAGCAGCGGCTAAATCTTCAACAGTTACAAAGTAAACGAGGTTGCGGCCATCTCGCATGAGAAAGTCCACATAGACACCACGGAAGTTACCGCGAGCGCCTAAGGTACCTTTATCCGTCACCGTCAGAATCAAATCCCCTTTGCTAGCAAATGGGTCAAACTCATGGATCGGACTATTACGACGACCTTGTGGCTTAAATACTGCATCATTCTCAAACACCAATTCAGCAACAATGTCTTGGCAGAGTCCTTCATCTGTAGCCATTTTGATCAGGCCGAGATAAGAGACATCCAAGATCACCCGATTATTGCGTGGAACCAGATATGCCTGTTTCTGTGCAGGGTCGAGTGTCAAACCGGAACTCGCTAACTGTAAAAACGCAGTCTCGAAAGAACGCGGGTTAGTTAACGCAATACCAGTGAGATAGTCACTGTTGTTAATGATGTGCTTGGCAAACACACACTCTCTCTGGAAAGAGATATGTGGGTGCATTGCAGCCTTTTCAAACTGACTACCTAGAGTCATCATGTGACGGGTCACTGTGTCAACTCTGACCGTGATGTCAGTGTTGGCTCTTTTCGCGTTATTGTTGTCATAAGCGCGACGGGCATTGTTCGAATAAGACATGGTAGTACCTCATATTTAATAGATTTAAAAATTGACCAAACAGATATGAAAACGCCACTCAACGAGTGGCGTTTACTGCGGAGTATTAACCGCGCATATCGGAATAACTGCCATTACTAACCATTGCACGAGCTGCAATGAGTTGGTCTGTGACGGTAGGCTTTGTAGAAGGTACGAAGATCGCACTGCTACGAGCTGTCACAGTTTGCTTAACGGTAGGTTGTTGAGCGGGCGGCTGTTGTTTGGCTTCTCTCTTGGCTGCGGCACTTTTCTGTGCTTGCTGGAGTGCTGCACGGAACTTGTTACCGATCGTTTTCACTTCGTCATAACTCATCTTCTGAACAACTAACTCAGCATCCAGACGCGCCTGTAATTCAGGCGAACGCAGTGGTTGTTGAGTTGGTGTCGAAGCAGTGATTGGAGCAACGTAAGACTGAGGATTAGCATCATTAATTCGCGTATCAACGACCAGGTTGGTCGCAATATCGTGAACGGAGAATGCATGGAACTCAGTACGCTGAACATCGGAACCATCTTTCACATAGCGAGCTGTGCGAGCGATAGCTTCGATAGAGATCTCAGAGTCTTTCTTGATGGTATTGTGGAGAAAATCAGCAACTTTACCGAAAGCCTTGATAGGGAAAAACTCAATCACTTTTTGCGAGTTGATCTTCATTTCACAACCCAAACGGAAAAAAATGACAGAGTCATTACCGTTTTTAGCGGGAGTATAACGAGGGTCGATCGCTACTTTACCTTTAGCTTTGGAGAACATAGTTAATACCTCAATTAATAGATTTAAAATATTTAGAAAGTTTATGCCTGGAAAGGCCTGACTAGCCTGAGGTTAAATCTCAGGTACAGTCTGTTTAGGAAGGGAAGTTAAGGGTATTGCAATGCCCAGTAGAGTGACTGGACGCACTGATATTCCTCAGCGTGAGGAAAAACACCGGTTCGACGAGCAGCAAAAAGCCCGGAGCCTTATAGGGCACCGGGCTGTCGAATTCTGTTTTGTAGGCATGAAAAAGCCGTGAGAATGAATGCGGGATTCATTCGTAGAGGCGCTGGTGGCCGAAATTAGGTGTTTTGGTTAAGGGCTATTGCCGGAAGTTATGCGATGTAATCGCCAGAACAGAGTAAGCGATAGGAGCGTAAGGGTCAATCGAAAGGCAAAAAAAAACCCAGCATAGGCTGGGTTTCTTGGGAGGTTAAGATGAAAAATGATAGAAGAACATTCGAAACTCAATGATACGCAGCAGCTAATTGAAGGTATCGACGATGAATGAAGTCCAGGGTGGCGCGATAGGTAAAGCTATTGGAGTAGCTCGTTCCATCCAGATGGACAAAGATCATGAATGCGTCTTCTAGACGTGAACGATCTTTTTTTCTCAATCGATTCTTACCAATATTGCATGCTACTGAAGCCAACATGAATTTAACTTTGGCCATCAACTTGATAGCTTCAGTCCGGTTTTTAACGCCGCATTCACGAAGTGCAATATCATCATTTTGACTGATACAAAGAGGGCAATCATCAGCACCTTCATGGTGACAGCAATGCCATCCACAATCATTACAATTGAGGGTATAGGTATTGCGGGAAGCATCAAAGCCTTCCAACTGACAAGGACTACCACAACGAATACAGTTTTCGAACGTGGAAGCATTAATGATAATCATAAATCACCTTGAAATTAATAGATTTAAAATAGTTAAAAGCCCAGGAATCTGGGCTTGTTTAAGAGAGATTAGTGAATATCAGCTAACAACTTCCATGATCCAGAGACCACGACGTTTGTCAGTTTCAAGGTCGCGATAACCAGTCACATTACCCTTGCGATCAAGAACCTGAGCTTTACTGGTGCGCACTTCGGAGTCTTTCCAGAAAACAACAGTGTCACCAATTTTAGCACCAGAATTCTCGACAGCTTTTTTAAGACCAATAGCCCAAACTTTATTTTGCCCTTCGATTTCAACATAGAAGGACATATCGTTTGAACGGTCATTTTTCCAATGAGCCATACCAAAAGAAACCAACTTACCTTCGTGCTCAGTGATAACAGTGCGAGAAGGACGCTTGGCGCTTGAAGTGGTGGAATCATCAGAATCGTCAGACTCATCAAGTTCGTCATCTTCAGTAGAGAAACGAGACATGATTTGAACAGCCAGAACAACAGCTGACAGAGTCAGACAGCCACAGGCAATGATTAAAGGAATAGTGGATTGCACAAATCCAGCCGTGAAAATATAAAAAGCAATGCCAGCTGGCACTACGAACGAAGCGTTCTTAGGACGCCAGAACAACGAGAGGAACATGCCAATATAAACAAAGCCTTGCAATTCGAAAGAAGACATAATATTCACCATAAATTTATATGCGAAGTCCGGCCACAGAGAAACACCCTGAAATGTGAGGATTCAATGGATGTAAACAAAGCGACAGACATCGTAAAAACGAAGTCCGGACACAGACAAAACGCAGGAGTTGAGATAAGAGGAAGTTAACAATTTTTTTGGTTTGGATTGAGATCCAAAAATACCCTTTGCTAGGGCGGCAAGGTGACATGTTTTGTTCAAAGAACAAGAACACGTCAGAGATGCTCTGGCCTGATTTAGGCGTGCGAAACCCGTGAGGAAAGCCAGTTAGGCTACCAGGGGGCGGTGGTATATTCACACCGAAGTTACGGGTTCGCGTTTGAAGTTATGCTGAGAAGAGAGTAGGCCATCAGCTAGGCTGTTACAAAAGCCTACTTCAGATAACCAGTCAAATCAAGAACTGTTTTTCTTCCGCGAAATGCTGGCCTTTTCCCATGACTTGACCGTTTTCGTATGACTAAATAGTCAGGCTTAAATGCGACTAAATGTGAGGATAAATCATGGCAACTACAGAGAAGGCTAAAGTGACTGATAACGCAAAGCAGGGTCAAATCAAACGTAACAACCGTGGCAACCGTACACGTTCGCCGGAGCCTACGCAAAACAAAGGGCAGGCACCTACACGCGAACGCCGCGAATACTCTAACCCGGAGATCACCGTACCGTTCCAGCTGCAAACGCAAGAAGGTATTCGCATGCAGCAACGCCACTACAATTTGATGTCAAAGGCGCTGTTTAATCTGACCATTAACAGCACCGGACTGGAACGCCTCGGTGTAAAAGGGGCGATTGACCGCACCAAAAAAGCCGTGAGTGAAATCCTGGCGGGACCAGAAAAAGAAATTAGCTTCGGCATTTCAACGCTGACTAAAGTTCTTGAAGAGGCCGAGGCTTCTGGAACGAGTCGTATTGAAGAGGTTTCGTATACGGCCCCGCGCGACTACAGCATTCGAGTACGTACTCCTGATGCCATGCGTGTAGTGCGTTTGTTCCGTAGCTTCGATGAGCTGATAACGCTGCTTGATCGCTTGTGGTTGAACAACCTGTTTAATCAGGATGAAGTGGATGACTATAAAACCCGCTTGCGCGACAGTATTCGCAACATGGTTAACACCCTTGACCGGCACGCATCGGCCACTGTCGAAGAACTGAACGACAATAATGGCAAGAATGCAGATGTTGCGAGCCCAGCGAACAAAGAGCAAAGCGAAGCTGAAGCCACGCAAACCGAAAGCCATACCGAAGCGTAATTACCCTCTCATCAAGCCCCCTCACCAAGGCAGGCCACCCACCTGCCTTTTCTGTATGCGCTTGCTTGCAATTAGTGAAATATTTGTTAACGTTCTTCGCATCCTCTGTTTGATTTAATTAATAAAATAACAAATAGGTTTCTATGAAGAAGACAGCCATTGCTCTGCTAACTTTCTCCTTGTGCCTTCCTGCCCTAGGTGCAAATACACAGCAACAAAATACAAATCCCCCCCACACGCAAATCACGAACGATCTTGAAAATCTGTATCAAGAAGGTTGGCGGTATTCGAACGAGGGTAAGTTCGACCTCGCAGAACAATCATTTCTTAAAGCTGCCAAACAAAACCATCTTAAATCCCAGGAATCCCTTGCGTTACATTATTACTTCGGAAAAAACGGTAAGGTTAACTATCGGTTAGCAGGATATTGGTTTCACCAGGCCGCAGGTCAAGGCTCTGCCAGGGCGGAATTTACATTAGGAACAATGTATATAGATGGTGCTGGATTTCCCAAAGATGTTGATTTCGGTATTTTTCTGATTAATAAAGCAAAGGTTAAAGGGTATAAGCCAGCTGAAGAATACATAATCGCTTTTGAAAAATTGAAAGATTCATGCAGACAAAGTTCTTCAAAAGAATGTGATATTACGGTAACTCCACAAATAGGGTGGTAATAAAAAACCCTTGTAGATATACAAGGGTCTGATTCAATCAAAACTGCGAGTTAAATAGTTCGGCAGCAATCCATCCATTGATAGATCATGTATGTTGAGTCTTGGCCTTTTCCTGTGGGGTAGCGATACATTCCACCTTGCCACTGATATGGGGATTCACCGACTTCATGGCCTTCTTTGGTTTCAGGTGTCGGACTGAACATATTCAGTTTGTATTGCTGCTTAGGTAAGGTCGGGTAGATCTTTGACCGGCAGACTGTATCATTCCCCATAGTCCGGTAAGCCAAACCACGACGGTGTTCAACAGCAAGCTCGCGAATACCGGCCAAGCTGGTTGTTCGAGTCGTGTCCATACTGCGCACCGATCCCGTCAATGGGTATTGCCCTCCCCAAGAGCCCGCACACCACCAAAGCGAGTCCATTGGTTGTTTCCCCGCGAATTGAGCCGCTGCCTCTAATGCACAAGCTTGCTGTGCCACGACGTTTGCAACCGCAGCCGATTCCGGGTTCTGGAAGAAAGCCAAAGCTGTGTTGTTCCAGGTTGGGTCAATCTCAGAGAAACTAACCACATCAAAGTCACTGTACGGGTCAGCAGTACATTGCCCCGGCAAATACAGGTCAAGCATACGCAACAGAGGAAGAGCGTACATGTGGGCGTTATAGAAGCTGATTGAAAACTTATTACGTCGCTCTTCATCACCGCCGTCGGTTTGGATGCCGTACTGAAGGTTATTGCCGAGGTTAAGGTTAACCCCTCCCAGCGAAGACATGCAGCCTGGCGTGCGTGTCAGTTCGATGATTTTGCGGGGCTCCCACATAGCTGTCAGCACGCCTGGGTGATACACCCCAAGACCGTCTTGGCAAGCACACGCCATACCACTAGCGGCATTGTCTGGCACTTTACCGGAGGGGCCCATTGTAATTCCTGCAACCTTGATTGGGAAAATACACCCCCAGCATACGTCGGTAAAAAGCTTGAAGGAAAGAAGTTGATTATCACGGCATACCTCATTCACCGCAGGCGCAGTCTCGGCTGTTTTATCAGCCATTGCATTGCCTGCAAAGCATAAGGAAACAGCCGTGGCAGCGATTAGGTGCAAACTGAATGATTTTAATTTTTTGTGTAAGGATTTCATTTTGCCACCTTATTAGCATAGTTGGCTTCAGGGTACTCATTGATGATGAATACTTTTCTGTCAGCAGTGACGATACTGGGTACCGCTTCAATACCAAAGCGCTCAGACATACCTGGCTGGATCATGTAGAGTCGGGCTTTCTCACCGTAATGCTGCGCTGCATCTTTGAACGTATCCCAGCCATCACCGTATACGTTCGTTGTGATCAGAATGGGATTGATGCCTGGCTCCGTGTTTTCGTACTCATGGCGCGCAAAGTCACGCTGCCACGGCACGCTGGCATCAAACACTATCAGCTTCTGGCCGAACGGAATCACATCTAACGGATTCACCTTTCCTTTTTTAGCGACGACAACCCCTTCAGGCGTGACAATATCTTGGGGAATGATTACCGTAGGATCGATGGTGTGGGTTGCGCGCTTCTTAACTGTCGGGAACACTTCAAATTCCTGGCGCTGGCGAGGCCAATAGTTGTTCAAAGCGTCTTTTTTCATTTGCTCAAAGTCGAGATTTTTAACCCCTTCTTCAATCATGTCCAGCAGGCTGCGCTCCACGACTTCTTTCGTAGGGCCTGCGGTACCCAGCTTACCGGTTTTACCCTTCAGGAAGTCGATATTCGAGATGCCAGATACGCTGGCTACAAACTCACCATCTTTCTCATGGATGATGGTTGGAACTGCGGTAACGGCATTATCTTTGAAGATGACCGGATCCAGATTAACTGTCACTTCTGCACCGGAGTCGAGCACCAGCTGTTGCCAGCGAGTGAGTTCGTCCATTAATTTTGCTTTATCAGTAACGCCACGAATAACCAACGAGACATCCCTGCGGCCATCGTAGTCGGTCATCATGTCTTTAATTTCCTTATCAGACAGTGATGCAGAAACTAGCACATAGTAAAAATCACCGGCCATTTTGTTTTGTTTACCGTCCGCAACGTCAGCATCTGCAATTGCGCCAGTGACAGTGTCACTTATCATTTCATTGTCAGTACGCGTTTCTGGCATTTTTCGAAGCATTTCGCGGTTATTTTCACGCGCTGACTTTGCATTAGCTTCTTCATTTTTTTGTTGCTCTCTTGCTACACGGATGAGGCTATCAATATCTGCCTTCTCATTATCCGTTACCTCAGCAGGGCGAGAGGGTAAATCCGTCAAAGGCAGTGATGCCGCACTGACAGAATAGGCCATGCTACTAAACACGGCCAATGCGATGAGAGCTTTGCGAAACTTCGTGACTTTTAGTTGGATTACCATATCGGGTAGGCCCTTCCTATGATTTGTGTTTCCGGCACCGATCCCCAGTAGCGAGAGTCGAAGCTGAGTTTTGTTCGGCCCATAAGCCAGATCCGACCCTCAGGGATAACTCCATTGCGAGTAAGTTCTTGAGGGGTGTGACCTGATTCTGTGGCAAGCGCTAGGCCTTCACCGACCATCGAACCATTTACTGTGGTCTCTTCATCATTCACAGAGATGGCATCCCCACCGACCCCGTCCACCATTTTGATGCCTTTCCCTGACTCACCCATGTATTTCGAACTGAAAGCAAAGGTAGTGCCTTTAACGGGGGTAGTGTCGTGCTTATCTACCAGATAAATACGGTAAGGGGGTAAGCACTGGTTATTTTGAGGGTCAATACCAATTTCGAAACGATGCAACACGTAATAACTTGATGGCGCAGAGATCGCCCCCACCAGCAACATCAGCAAAGCATGTTTTTTCCACGGTCGCTTTTGCTTATAAATCTTCTTCCAAAGTGAGTTCGCTGCGGCCATGACCACGATACCCCCGGTTAGTTGCCTGACGAAGAAACTGTTTGCGGGATCTGCATATAGGCAGGATATTTGTATAGAGCGGACTCATTGAGGACCATGTAGCCAGCTTTCGCCATTGCCTCGGCGCGCGCATGAACCAGTTTGATTTGAGGGTCGCTGAGAACCTTTCCATTTGCCCCGGTATAACTAACCACAGCAATGTAGTCAGTTGGTGCAGCGGGAGGGACGAACCGCCCATAAAGGGCGGCTCCCAGAAACCCGCAGAGTAATGAAACAGCTGCGGTCTTAATCATGCGGCTATACCTCGTTGTCGTTCTTCAAGAATTGAATTGATGGCATCCTGGGTGGACATGCCCTGTGCTTTACGTTTTCTGATAGCTGCCACGTCATCCGGCGCTGTCGAGTACAGCAGCATGGAGAACGGATCCACAATCAACCGGCTAATCCCCTGACCGGATTTGGAGATAACGTAAATTTCGGAGTAAACCCCTCGGCTTGAACGCACCGTTTTCAAGAAACGGTACCCTGCATCATCCAGTGCTAAGCGCTGGTGGTGCTGAGCTTCGTTGATCGCAGATTCACTCTGACCCAGTAACAGCATAAACGCAGAGTTGTCGGCGATAGATTTTCCGACGCTATCTTTGTAAATATCGTTAATGGATTGCGTGATCGTAATGGCAGCGCCGTTGTATTTACGGAAGCGGCGGTAACCTTTTTCAATGAACGCGCCGATGTTTCCTTTGAGTAAAGCCCAGGCTTCATCGATAACCACGATTTTCATCTGGCCGCGATCGCCCATAAACATGTCTTGCTGGATTTGGTAAATCAGCTGTAACAGCACAACCTGCTTCAGGTGCTCAGAGCTTTCCAGGCGCGACAGTTCCAGAACCGTAAACGGGTTACGGAAGTCAATGTTGTTTTTGCCTACGAAGAACTTGCCGTACTGACCCCGGCTGGTGAATGGGTACAATTGGTGCCCCAAACGTTTAATGTCGTTCTCTTCATCCGCCAGAAGTGATTCCGCAACCATATCAACGGTAGTCTCTTTACCGTGCTTGCGAACGAGATTGGCAACGTGTTCTTTCATACGAGCTTCTTCGAAGTCGTTCAGACCAGCCTTAGGCGCAGCCATCACAGATAGGAGACCGATAATCAGGTCTTCTTCACCGCCGTCTTCGTTATCCGGGTTTTCACCGAAGTAGTCTTCAATCAGTTCAAAGAAGTTGAGACATGGCTTCTTATCCGGATGGAAGTCCAGGTAGTCCCCGTTGTAGGTCTCACAAATGTTTTTGTACGAGTCCCCTACGTCGATACACCACACCTTCGCTCCCAGACTGCGATAAGCGGTAATAATGTAGTTGGTTAAGAACGACTTACCAGAACCGGACTCTGCCGCAATACAGGCGTTGTAGTTTGTATCAGAGTCGAACAGGTCGAGCATCTGCACCTGCCCCGATCGGGAAGTCAGCATTAACGCCGGGTTACTGGTACCTTGCCAGTCAGCGTAAAGTGGTGAGATAACCAAAGCTTCACTCAGTGCCAGCGTGCGGTAACGGCCCATTGATTTCTCAGCACCAGCCTCGTTGAACATAGGCAGGGACGAGAGGAAAATAGGCGCAACAAAGTAGCTATCCGGGATCATTTTGAATTGATAGGTGTTGAGGTAGCTGGCCGCTTCCTGGCTAGCACGGAATACACCGTCTTTGGAGTTTGAGAAGATAGTCACTGTGAATTTGGCTTTACAAATTGGCTCGCCGTTGTCCAGCTTGTCACTCAGCAGGTCGTAACCTTCTCGGATAGTTTTCAACGATGGGATCCATTTCACCATTGGCCCATCGGTTTGCTGCACGATCCAGTTACGCTTTTGCGTGAACTTGGTCTTCGCGTTTTGCTGGTCGAAGAAGATCATGCTCATGGAGATAATGCAGGACGATTTAATACCAGTAGCGCCGCTCATCATATCGCCGAGGAAATATTGAGCTTGCCCAGGGAAAAACCGCTTAGGTAGTTTTTTGGCGCTTAATGTGCGCACAAATGTTGTGCCTGTGTGACGCTCACCTCGCTGGTCTTCGTCTTCTGGATTGCCGAAGGCACAGTATTTATTGCGAATGAAGAACTCTCGGTCAGGGTCAACCAGTTGCTCAGAGATCATCAAATCGTCTTGCACTTGTAGCGGATTACGGTCACGCCACGAAGCAGTTTCCCCCTGATTTAAAATGGAAGAAAGCACATCGATGTAACGGTCGCGCGTCAGTGTAGCAGGGCACAAGCCCATGATCCCCAGCGTGGTGTCAAACGTGTTGCGGAATTCAGAAATCAGGTTGAATTCTTCTTCTCGCATGTCGTATTCGTTTTTCACCGGCACCTTCACCGTGATCAGCAACAAACAGTTGCGGACACGGGTACCCGTACCCTTCATAGGATAGTCGGTGCTGTGAAGCAGAAACTTAGAACGGTTGTAGATTGCATCGCGCAATACTTCGTCATCACAGTCCATGCGCAGAACGTCCATCTGGTTAATTTTGCCAACGATATTCGGGCTGGCAATCAGGTCGAACTGCACAATGGTTTTCGCCGGGAAATTTGAGGACAGCAATGTTTGTAATTGCTGCATCTCTTTACCGCTGGTACCGGATAAGGGACGGCAAAGGAAGCCGAAACCGATATATTTATTGTCACATAGGAAAATGTGGTTTTTCTCATCGTATGCCCGAACCGGGCACACATCTGAGAAGCGTTTGATAGACTTCAAACGCTGTATGATGATTGATTCGCTCATTCTAACCCCACAGAAAGAAGAACTTATTGACCAGCCAGGAAGGCTTTCAGACCTTGTTTTGGTGCGCCGATGCTGAAAGCACCGTCGTCTCGAATGATGAATGGCACCATACTGACGCCTAACACCTGAGCGGTGATTGTGCGGCGTGCCAATGCCTGCATATCACAGTCTTTAACCTGGTCAAATTTGGTTTTTTCATGCGCGATAATAGCGCGGTCGGCACGGTAGCGATCTGAAGCACAGTACAGCTCTTTGTTACGGATTTGGCTTGGCTCGCCGAGGGCACCCAGGGACAGAACGTTAACGGTGTATTCGTGCGGGTCTAGGTCAGCCAGCTGATTAAGGGCTGCGGCACAATGCACGCAGTTCGGGTCAGTGAATAGAATGACTTTTTTAGGTCCGTCGCCCCAAACGGCAGGTTGAAGATCAGCGATGTTCAGTTTCAGCTCTTTGATCGGAATGATGCTGGCATACTTGGTGATCTCATCAAGTGTGGTCAGGTCTTTCTTGGCCCAAGTGTCGTACATGGTGCCTTTGAACAGGTACCGGCCATTTGACGACAGCAGGTTGACTTTGCCGTCAACTTCCAGCGCGATAATGCCGTTGGTTGGCACAACGAAGCGCTTGACGTCTTTGCTTTCCTTCGGCGCGTTCATGAAGGCTTTGTTGTTAAACACAGTATCAGCGTTCACATCTGCACCGGCAAAAGCGGAAGCGGCGAAGCTGGCGGACAGAATCAGGGATAATACTTTCTTGCGTAGCGTCATTGGAGTGCTCCTGTGAATGAGGCTACATTTTCAATGGTGAAAAGGCGGATTAACAGCGAAAAGGCCAGCAAAACGAGGTCAAAAAACAGCGTTCTCTTTAAGGGGGATTTTTGCAGGATTAGAAAAAGGTAAGGCCGTTCGAGGGGGAACGGCCTTGCGCATGAATCCATTTACCAATATGTCTGAGTGGGGTTTATCCAATGCGAGGGGTAAGTCACACATCGAATGTCAGCATTGGCAAAATGCGGTATGGTTACCATGCGTCTGTAATTTTAATCACAATCCTTATAAATAGCAATGAGACCCTAAATGAAAGAAAGCCGCACTAGGCGGCTTTTATAACACAACTGACTGTATTTGAGGGGGAATATCAAATCATTCAGTTTGCATTAATTTCAATTGGAGCATTATTTGCTCGGTGTTTGAGGGGCTTGTGCCGCCACTGGAGGCGTGCTCATTGGTCGAATAACAGCACTCCGGGTCGATGCATGTGACGCGCCAACTTCCCAGCGGCGAGGTTCAATTTCGGTGTACACATAGCCAGGGACGTTCAGATCACCGTCTGCGGATTCATAAGGGTCAACCAACACACGCATTACCTGTGCCTGAGTACGGATTGGCTGAGGGTTTGCGGTAGCAGCAGGGACAGGTACATAACGACCACCAGTTGCCACACCACCAGCCCCGGCGGTACCTGCAACACTGTTTCGCTTCAGATCTACTGGTTTACCAGACAGCTGTTGTTCCGACACCGCATCAATGCGATCTTGGTAGTCATCACCATCGGTCAGCTGGTGGATGTCGCGGATGTTCATACAAGTGACAGCATTGGGCATACCTTTACAGCCGTATTCTGAATTCCCATCCACCAGCGAACAACCAGACAATGCGGCCAGACCAGTTACTGCGACACAGATTGCTAAAAGACGTTTTTTCCACATAATTAGTGAGTCCCGTTAGAATTGAAAGTGGTAGGCGTTGCTTTGCCATTAGGCTTGACGCGGGTAAATTTCAGCGTTACACCTTTTTGAACGATAAAATCGACACTGCGACCCGGATCGATTTCGATAACAGGGAACAGATCACCGGCCATGTTCATGTAGAAATCGGCCAAGCGTTCTAATGCTCCACCAACACCAGCGATAGCAGCACCTTGAAGGGCTTCGCTGCTCATCACTTGCTCATAAGGCGTGTTGTTTTTCTTACCGCTGTTGTTATCGCGGGTAACGTTGATAGTCGGAATGTTCTGGACGCTAAACAACGATGACGCAGCCTGTAAAAAGCCTGCGGTCAAGGCTTTCGCCAGGTATTGACCTTGCTTGGTAACCAGACGACCACGTACACCAGCCTTACCATCTTCCCCCACTGCATACGCATCGAGTGGAGATTCAAATACAGCACCATCATCACGAATGCAGGTGATCACCTCAGAGCGGAAGTAGCTGCGTTCGGACGACAGCTCGCCAAATCCAGCGGCCAACATGCCACACTCACGCACGTCCGCACGGAAGCGGTTCGGCAGGATGGCGTCTTTCTTGATGCGGATAAGCGCTGGGTAGGGGTCTTTGCGAGCGTTCTGTGACGTCGGTGCATCCATACCTGAAATGAAGACACCACTCAGGATTGAGGTCGCTGGGAGGTAGGTTTGGAATGCTGGATCATCATCAGGATCAGCGGCAGCGACCTCTTTTATGTCCTCATGCACAGAGATAATATCCGGCGTTGCTTGTGGTGCCGCCTTACCGTCTTTACCTTTGGCGTCTTTATCCGCAGCAAAATCAGCGGGGTTCGGCTGCTGGGTGTTTTCGTACACTCGTTGGAGCGTGCCGTCGTTATTCAGGTTTTCGTGAACACTGTCCGACGTTAACTTCTCTACACCTTGCTTAGCATTATTATCGCCGCTGTAGACGTCTTTTGACCGAACTGATTTGGAGTAAGGCAATACGGTAGAGCCTTCAGCAACACGTTTTTTCAGCTTTTCTTGTTCAATACGGTCGGTGCGTTGTTGTTGCTCAATGGCGATCAGGCGCTTGTTGATTTCGTCAACGTTAATGGATTTTTTCAAATCCGTGATGTTTGAGTTTTGCTTTTCAATCGCTTCCCCTAAAGCGCGCAGGCGAGCAGCGATCGCGTTCTGGCTAACCCCCTGGGTGTCAGTGTCAGTCAATACACTGGAAATAACTTGCTCTGATGGCCCGCGCGCCGCAGGTGTGCGCGATTCAGGCATCAGCAGGAGGATAGCTGGGATCAGTACAACAAACGTACCCCCCAACACAAAAAGACGTTTTTTCTTGGCGTCCAGCGTGTCCCAGCGTTCTTTCAATTTACTCATCTTTTTATTACTCCGCTAATTTAGGACGTACAGAATCATCAACCTGTGCCTGCTGTGACTGATTGCGAATGACAAAGTAGGCTTCAGTCTTTTGGCCCGGCTGGAGCGTGTTCCGGCTCCAGAGTGCGCGCGCGGCGAGGTTAGGGTGAGTGCAAAGTGACTCGTCTACCGTGATGGTAGAAGCGCCGGTATTCTGCGCAACGCCCACGATGACACTGAACTGACTGCCCTGAATATATTGGCCGCCAGCAAAGCTGTATTTGATATTGTCCTGCGCTGTACCTGTGCTGAAGTTACAGTTTGGAATGCTATGACCAGAGCCTAAATTGCCCATTGCATAGCCAGGAGGAATATCGCCCAACGCAACAGCCCGAAGAATGTTTCGGATCGTTTCGACGTAGTTGTCTTTCTGCTCCCATTTACGAGCTTTGGCTTCGTTACCGCCGTACATCACCCCTGCTGACTGCGCATGCCCCGCTCCGGCCGGAGCATTACCGACTTTACGCGAAAGCATTAACGAAGCTTGCACTGGTGCAATCTTTTGCGGAACCAGAGACAAAGACAGCGCGACACTTTCGTCACCTTTTTCGCTGATATACAGTGCGACCGGATTGGTTGAGGTCGTTGAAACATAGATCACATTGCCTTGTACGCTGACTTTTACGTCAGTCAGTTGCAAGCGCTGCACTGTTGGTCTCTCGAACGGCGTCACGATACGGTTAAGCTGGCCGAGAGAAATCGGGATCAGGGTATTTACGCCGGGCTCTACAATCAGATCCTGGCGAGAAGGGATGACATCATCAGTTAATCGGACAGGCTGAACAATGGCGTTAGGGACCGGTTGGACGTTAATGCCGTCTACGGCAGGATTATCACTGGAACTGGCATTGGTTGATGCGCCCGCAGTTGCTGTGTGATTACCTTTTTTCGATGCAACGACAACAGGCTCTTCAGATGCAGAGTCCCCAGAACGCTGGAGTACGACGCCGTTATCGACTGACAGTGTATTGCTATTAACGTCAAGGCCATTCGCAATGGATGGCCCGGCGGTGATTGACGCAATCATCAGCGCCAATATTTTAACGTGTTTACTATTCAACATTTGTTCCCCCGAACAGTGACAGACGCAATACACAGGAAGTTACCGCGACGGTTTTGTTAATGCTGCTCACTTTGTTTACCTAGCTTTTACGTCATCGTAAAAGCGCTCAATGTGGTTATAACCCGCACGAGGCGGGTGACGAAATTTACGGGACAGTGTTCCCTGGATTTATTTGTCGCCTTTTTTGTCGCTCGGCAATTCGGCTTTACCTTGCTTGATGTTGATAAAGGTCAGCACAGGTCGGTAACCTTTCACATCAATTGTCATTTGGAACGTAACGGGCTTCACGATAGGGTTACCGGCGATCCCTTCAAGACCTTGACTGCCTTCTACGAAGTAGGTGCCAGGGGCTTTGGGGTCGTGGTATACGCGAGTCGGTGTAAAGCTCAGACTGATACGATCACGCTTAATCTGGTCAATCTGGTCATCAATGCGCTTCATGACTTGCGTGTAAATACCCGCATCCAGGAATGGGCCGATAGATTTCTTCAGCATGTCCACTGACTCAGGTGTTGCGTTACCCATAGAGTTAGCCAAATAGATAGCCCATGCCTGCATGTAAGGCTGTCCGGCCGTCTTTTCATCTAACCAAGTGGTTTCGGTCAGGTTGGGTGGAACAATGGTCACGATCTGTGAACGGTTCATTAATGTGCTGGAGAGAATGCCGATGCAGATAATCGAAACAACCAACACCAGTTTCAGCGTGGTGTTTTCGCCTTTCATGTTCAGCAAACCCTTTTTAAAATCTTTGCTCTTCATACAATAAATTCCCGGTCGAATGCGTTAGGTACAATGGTGCTTTTCCCGAAAGAAACACCGAACTTCCAGTAACACAGATGCAGAAAGTATTTTTCTGACGCCTTTTGCAGAAAGCTGCCATAGAACCGAGTGATCACGATGCCGATGAGTGACATCGTAAAGATACGGCCCGTAAAGACCCCGATACCCAGGAAAACGAAAAATGGCATCGCTTCATCAACGCTCCAGAAGAAGAACTTCGGCGGATCATCGACAGAATGCGAGATGTGGACTGGCTCACTCATTCTTACCCCCAATTATGAATCGAAATACCCGAACCCCTTCGGGTGCTTTAACACAATGCCCGGACTCTTTTACTTCTCACCCCCTTGGGCCAATTGCGCCATCATTTGCATCAGGCCTGTCCCGTTGACCGAGCCTTGCACCATTGCCGATTTATCGCCGTACACCACGATGTTTGCAGGCGTTTGTTGAATATTGAGTCGCGCGGCCTCTTTCACATCTTCCGCAATTTTTGCGCTTGGGCGAGCGGCGTTAACGCACTCAATAATGCGCTGCCCATCCAGCCCATTGTTTTCAGCCAATTTGTCCAATGGCGTTGCCATACCGTGACCGTCGGAGCGGGTATCCGCAAAAATAGCCCGTGCCATCTTATAAAATGCCGGATTTCCACCTTGCTCTGCGGCACATTCAGAGGCGAGAGATTCGGTGCGTGATGCCTGGCCGTGTACCGGAACGTGCTTGAACACCATCGCGATATTGCCGGACGAGGAATCCACCAGATCCATCATTTGCGGGAAATGGGTTTTGCAGTACGGGCATTCAAAATCGGAATACTCAATGACGTAAAACTGTGCGTCAGGATTGCCGTAAATACGCTCACTATCTGTAGACGGCGCGTAAGACTCAGACGGTTTTTTACCGGTACTGAAGCCAATCGAATTTGCCCCTTTAGACTGTTCGTTGACTTTTAGCCCAGAGGCCGCAATATAACGGTCGAACGCTGCTTCCAAATCCCCCCGATTACTGATGACATTGCGCTGCATATCAGCGACAACGGCCAAGTCGTTAAGCAGGCGCGTTTGTTTATCCAACGTGTAGGCGACGAACCCCGAAGTGGCGATCATGACAGCCAATGGAATGCCATAAATGACGCTTTTCAAACCTGTACGCTTAGCCATTAATAACCTCGGGATTGCTGTAATTGTTCAGGGACGTAAACCATGTCAGGTTTCTTTATTGCCCCGCGTTTTTTCATTTCTTCCTGCTGGGCTTGTAGCCGTGGCAACAATACTTCAGCCATTTCACGGTCCATCTTGTCCCGGTCGGTTAAGTAGCTGGACTTGTGGAGGACCGTATTCAACTCGTGGATCTGCTCAGACTTATCAGTAAGCAGAACACCCGCGCCCAGACAGACTGAAAAGGCAATACACAAGAGTCCGGACAGATAGACGTGCTTCAGTTCATTCATAGTTCACCTCGGGGGATAATTTACCATTCCGGTTTTGGCGCTGATAATGAAAAGCACCGCAAAACGCGGTGCTTTTCGGGGGAGGAATTTAGATGCGTTTTGGAAGGTTACTGATGAGCAACGAACTGCCTATTGGGATCATCACAATCATGATGAGGGCACCAATCATCGGCGGTACTGGCAGAGGGACAAACAGTGACAGCAAAATACTGTAAATCCCCCAACCAATCAGCACCATGCTGCGGCGGTTAAGAAACGGTGACGAATAGGCAAACGTGTATCGCTTAGCGTTCCAGCGCATGATCCCAGCAAAGAGAGAGGGAAGTGTGACCACAAGCATGTACGGAAGCCAGTATATATTCAGGGTCAATCGATACACGATCATATAAAACCAGTAATTCAGGTTTTCGGCCATGTTTCGGAAGATGGAAGCGAAAAGGAAAAGTGGACCACCTTGATTTGCCATATCGGATGAATCGAGCTCATAGAAGTCACGCAAGAAGCCATCCACTCCAGTATTTACAAAGAATGAACGGTAGTTTTTGTTGACGTCCGAGATCACTGGTGTGAAATCCGTATCGCCGATCAATCGCTGGCCCCAGGCAACTTCTTTTTTCACGTTCTCGTAAAAATACGAGGCCGGGAAAAACATGGAAATGACGAACAGTATTGCCGTACTGAAGATGATAATCATCTTTATCGTCTGGGGCCATTTCTCTTCGGTTAATTGGTCAAGCATGTAAGATCCTTAATGCGAGTTTATCCGCCACCGCATTAATGAGCTCGCTATTCAGCCTGCGGGGTAACTGACTTGTAGTTGCCAGCTCGTTGAACCCTATTTTTCCGCCAAGGTGCTCGGTGACGAAATTAGCCAACGTAATGAAATAAACCGCCAGGCGTTCCCAGTCATTTAGAGGGCAATCAACCTGTTGGTTATATGCCATCACCGAGGACTGCACCGCATCGGCCACCAGCCCCTTAGTCAGGGTGCTAGGCAGTAAGGAGATGAGTGATTGCGTAATAGGCTCAACACACGGCCACACCAGCGTTAAGCTGTCATACGCGTTGCAATCTTCTTTACGTAAAAAATAGGTTTTCATTTTGATCATGACTTTTTACCCCCAACACGAATACGCGACTTCTCACCCCGAACTTTCTTCTCGTACAGTTTGAGGAACTTCAGGGCTTTCTTACTGGCCTGGTTGAAGGCCTTATCTCCCTTCGGTGACATAATGATGGGCACTTTACCTTTGACGATTTTGTTCGCCTGGTTAATTGCCATAAATTCAAGGTTTGGTAACCAGCCCAGCAACGGAGAAGGGAACAACTCGCCTTCTTCTTCCATAATGCGTTCACTGACCGAACCAGAGATCATTTCAGGGTCAGCACCAGCACTGGAGCCATGCCCGCGCATGACATACTTGAACTTGGTCATTGGTACACGCTTCATGACGGCCTCTTGCGCATCAGGATCGGGGGTACGCAACGCAGTAAAGTGGTTGGTGTTGGTGACGATTTGTTTCATCTTGGCTTCAGACCCCAGGCGCGCCTCAAAGTCGCTGGTGGACTGAGATGAAATAAATAGGCGGAAGCCCGCGCCACGGGTTTTGTTCAACATCTTGATCACTTGATCGTTAATGACCTCAGCAGCTTCGTCGATAAGAACCATCACTGGGGCCAGGTCATCCCCGCGTGGTTTCATAAAGTTGTACACGTCCGCTGACACACTGGTGATGTCTGACAAGAAGATAGAGCCCACCGCCGAACCAGTTTCTGCATCCGCTAAGGAGTCTAGCCCCATGTACAGCATGCCTCCGGTTGTGATGATGTCGCGCACGTTGGAGATAGGGCGGAAGTCATTCAACTGGGATTCATCGTCACTGTCCGGGGATAGTAATTCAGCCATGAAACCCTGAGTCAGCTGGCTGAGGATAGGCATCACGTTGAGGATCATCTTCTGGAAGTGCTCACGCTGGTGGCCGAGCATATCCAGCCCTGCTTCAATGCTTGGGAAGCTGCGGTTTGCTTTGATGTCGTTGCGGTAAATTTCGGCGCAAATATCAGCGATTTCCTTTGGCCCCTTCGCTTTGTTTGCATAACGATCCATGCGCATGGCGAAAATACGGTCAAAGTCATCTTCACCGAGCACCTGACGGCCAATTTTGGTCACTGATTTGATGATGAGATCAGCCAGAGATGATACATCCGACCCCAACTGGGTTTTCACGTTCTTGAGCGTGGGTTTCAATTCGCAGATTTTCATCAGTTCTACGACTGTGGTTAAGGACATGATACCGAACGATACGAACGGGTCACTGGTGCCATCGGCACGCTGGATAACGGATGTAATACGGTTAGCTACTTCACCTGCACGAGTGTAGTTGGTGATCGGAGAAATGCGCGCGGATTTCTCCGGGTGCGCCAGCGACATGTAGTTGAATTTATCTTCGCGGTTCACCAAACGCAGACACATTTCCATCCAGTCAGCCAACTCTTCATCGTTTTTCGGGTCGATGAGAATGAGCGGTTGTTTCTTCAGTGCTGCCTGAAGGATGAGCAACTTATAGTATGTTGTTTTACCTGAACCGGTTGTACCGGTCACCAGGGTATGCAATGACAGCAGATCTTCAGCGACTCGTATCCATTGTTGCTTTTCACCAAGCGCATGGATCCAACCCAAACCCATGAAGTTTTCTGGCACCTTGCTAACGAACTTTTTGATGTCGCGCTTGATGAGTTCGGAGGCTAACTGACCTTCAGGTTGACCCCATTCAAAACCATACCCCAGCAGGTAGCTGTCGGGGAATTTCATCATGACATCAATAACGGATTCCAACTCCATTTTCAGAACGTTAGGCTTTCGCTTTAACCGGCTCTTATGCTTGTAAATATCCCATGCGGAAGGTACGGAACGAGCCGCATAGGCCGCTTGTACCGCAACAGCCAAATAACAAGGAACCGCAGGCATATTGAATGCGGCATTGACCGCCAGTGAGGCAGCAATCCCCACACCCCAGCCTGCAATTTCCAGCGCCTCAAAGTTGGGGCGCCAGCGCATGTTATAACTCCACTCACTCATTATCATTCACCATGAAATTTTGAATATTGCTGTTAACGAGGATGTAATCGACACCAGTACGGGTCACGTAGTCGAAATTATCGATCAGTACCTGTTGGAACTGATTTGCGTTGATGTTCAGATCTTGTGCAATACGGCGTTTTTGCAGCGAGGACAAGGCGATCACTGGGTCGCCATTGAACGCAGTTTTATTTGCCCCTTTGGTGGCAATGGCGCGATAGACTTCGGTCATATCCACACTGATGTCGGTCAGGTCAAACGGACTTAGGCTGGCACGATAACGGTGACCTGAAAGCTGGTCGATGTCAGTATTGAGCTCTTTACGCAAGTAGAAACACATTTGCGAACGATGGGTGTAATACTCGCAAGGAGCCTCCATAAACGGATACCAGATCCAATCTGCATCCCGCATCGGTTCGAAGAGTGAGTCCTCAACCCCGTTCTCCAGGATGATGCAGCAGTGGCCGCTTTCATGGAAAAGGGCAGACTGATTCGCGGCCACGTAGGACGCGAGTTTGTCCTTGGCAAGATCTGAGGCATTGCGGAACAATGGGCTTTGGTCTTGGTGCAGTGCAGTCAGTTGTTCGGTACCAAATGCCACCTCGTTATTCTTGTTGTAGCCAAAATCATTTTCCGGGGTCACTGGCGTAAAATTCCCATTGTCCACTTCGTCCTGTACGCGTTGGATTTTTGCTCTTGCATCAGACATAGGGTCGATAGCCGGTTTTTTCTCAACCAGATTCTGTTCGTCATTTTGATACCCATCAGCGACAGCGTGGTTTTTGAGAGTCTCCCACAAAGATAAGGTTTCACGGTCAAACTCTGGCTCCTGATAATGCTCTGGCTCCGACATGATTGGAGGGGGCATTTCGGCAGAGGTATCTTGCTTGCTCAAAACGTCTTTCAGGCTCCGTTGTTGTGGCCCAACTTTGGCTATTTTTGCTTCGGGCGAAGAGGTTTTAACAGGCTGACTTTGTTCAATTGGAGTCTGGAATGCTACCCCTGGTTTTTGATTAGCCAATTCCGCTTGTGCTTTGGCTTTCGCGTCCTGACGGGCATTCACTTTTTCGTAGTCAGCATCAGACAGAAGATTCAAGTGATGCAGTAGCTCGTGGGCGTTATCAGAGGTCACCGGATTCGAGGCTCCAAACATATTATCCAGCGGATTGTCATTCTCATCCGGCAGCAGAGTGCCACCTTTCAGGATTTCAGGATCGACGTCAGCCGGAATGCTGTTTTCACGCGGCTCTTTATTCCCCACGAAAGGACGACTTTCTTTCAGCACAGGGATGTTTTTCCCTTTACTGGTCTGGAATTCACGCCATTCGCTCTCAATTCGGATACGGGAGGAAATAGGCAGCGGCTCCATTGTGTCCACAAACAGAACGTCCGGAGAGATTAGACGCAGGCAACTCAGCGCTACTTTCGGCTCTTTACTGTTACGCGAATCGCGGTCATTCATGATGTGTGGGGCAATTCGCCAATATGCGGTATCTTCGTTTTTATTTACGTTCGGAATGCACAATTTGTAGCTCATCATCAGATCAGCCAGACTGTTGGCCGACTGCGGGATCACTGCACCGGACTTCTTCACGGTGTTGGTGATGTCTTTGACCGCAGTACCCCAAACGATAAACACGCCATAGGTGGTGACCCAAATCGGGTTGCCGGGTTTGTTGGGTTGCCACACTCCTTTCTTAAGTAGGTGGCGCATGGCATCTACGATGCGTTGGACCGCAGGCACACCCGATTGCGTTGCACGTACCGCATCACCGCCGTAGCGTTGCAGGTCGTGGCGGACAGAAATAACGTCAGATTCCTTCACAATTTTAAGGATCTTGTTTTTCATTTCAGGGGCGTTTTCTTCAGTGGCATCCAGGCGAACGGTACTCACGGCCATTGCCCGAGTCAGCTCGTTATAGATGTCGTTGCCTTCGCTCAGCAGGAACTCATGCAGGATTTGCGGCATGATCATCATCATCATGGCGGTGGTGCTGGAGTGGTGCTGCTGGTGGCGCGAGCTCTTCCAAACGAGGAAGTAACGTTCAATTTTATTGGCTTTTGCCCATTCATGGATCGGGGTGCGCCCCGGAGGCCAGTGATAGGTGCCGGATTTGTCCCAGACTTCGTAATCGGTAAACGGCTTGCCAATGTCATGCAGAAGGCCCGCTGTCGCAATCGCAAGACGCCAGGCCAACATGCGGCTGGATTTCACCACGGGCATTTCCATCGAATCGAATTCAATGTTTTTGGCTTTACGGATGCTCTGGAAACATACTTCAAGAGAATGGCGCATCAGTCCACTCTGCGCTCGGTGGTGGTGGTGTTCCGATGCAGGGAACAGCTGCACGAAGTTCGCAAAGCTATCAAGCATCGGCATCATCAGCTGCTCAAATTCGCTATCTCGGATATTCAGTTCGCGTTTAATGGCCTGGATCATATCGGTCTGCTTTTCACGCAGAATGTAGCTTCCCGGTATCAGTGCTGGAAAACCAATTTCGGCAGGCGGGTAGCGCAAAATGTCACCCCGTACAACCATTGAATCCACACCGTCGCGCATAGAGTCGATTTCTTCGAGGGTCTCCAGGGGGATGTTAATCTCGCTCTGTTCCTCATTTTTTTTGCCAAACAGCGTTTTGATGATCTTCAGCATTTAAAGCTCTCCGTTGTAGTGCAAGTACGATAACCCATGACTGGGGGTGTGCAGGAACGAAAAGGCCATCGTTTTGTCGGCTAAAACGGTAACTGGCAATTTTAAAAAAAAGGATAATGTCTGTGCTTTCTAACCGGAGAAGAAGTGATGAAAACCCGTAAACGTTTCGCATTGCCATTGTTGGCAACCTTAGTCATAGCCACCTTGACCGGGTGTGCAGCGGATGAACCAAAGGCCCCTGAACGCACCTATGTTGATGAAACGCAGGTGACGGTGGTCAAGGCGACTTACCCTGAAGGCTATGAGTTTTCAGAGTCTTACTACAGCACTGAACGTGGCGGTGCTGCACTGCGCCACCCAGGCTATGAGCATACGCTTGTGAGCCCATATGCCGTTCATGACCAAACGGGTAAGCGGTATGTTGCACACGATCTGGACACCCAGATTTTACTGACCAGTGTATCCAGCAGTGCCTATGCTAACGGCCCGCGCGGGACATTTACTCAGTCACCCAGGTTCTGCGATGAAAATTCGTTCATGCTGCCGAACAATAAGCAAACTGCCAAACGTGGCGAGTACCTGCAAATTAAAGAGCGTTATTGCTCTACACCAGGTTACCGTCTGAGCCAGCATGAAATTGACGTGCTGACCCGTGGCGAACCGGAAGAACTGCGTCAGTATCGACTCAAGATGTATGTCGATAACCAGTTCACCAAATTTTAAGTGACTAATTAATTCTTAAGTGGGGTAAGAAAATAATGTCCAAGCAAGTCAATAAAATTCAAGTCGTTGGGTCAATTGCAATTGGCGTGATGATTGCTGTGTCAATGGGCGCAAGTCTTTACACTGCCGTGCAAACGAGCGCCATCAAGACCAAACTTAACGCGCTTCAATCGCAGGTGGTTGAAGTCGAAAACTTTAGCAAAAGCATATCCGCAAGTGTTGAGGGGCACTTTGCGCAGTTGGCTAAATCCGGTGGTGGTGGCGTTGGTGCTAACGGTGATGTTAAGTCGGCGGTACAAGCTGCGTTAGCCGGTTTGGAGGAAGATAAGCTGGCAGAGAAACGCGCTGAACTATACAAAGGCTGGGAACAGGTCAGTGTCAACAAAGACGGGCGCTACATCTACGGTAATCCGGACGCACGATTCACGCTGGTGAATTATGAAGACCTGGAATGTCCGTTCTGTAAGCAGTTCCATAAGACGCCGAAATATCTGGTCGATACGGCCAATAATGGCGCGGTGAACTGGGAATGGCGTCACTTCAACCTGGCTTTTCATGAGCCAATGGCAACCAAAGCGGCAATGACAGCAGAGTGCGTGGCAGAGCAAAAAGGACCGAAAGGCTTCTGGGGTGCGACCAACTACTGGTTTGAGCACACGCAGGGCAATGGCAAAGGCTTTGAAGACAGCGCAGGCATCCCTGCATTGTTTGAGCTGGATAAAGCAGCGTTTGACACCTGTATGCAGGATCCGAAAATCATCCAGCGCATCAAGCGTGATATGGATGCCGGTACCAAAGACGGCGTAAACGGGACGCCAACTACCATCGTGATCGACAACAAAACCGGTGAACGTGAAAGCATTGTCGGCGCGAGACCATTCGCAGGCTTCGTTGACGTCATTGAGCGAATGGTGAAAGGTGGTTTAGAGAAAGCTCCCGCACCGGCACAGGCCAAAAAATAAATGTTGATGCCCGGTTTCGCCGGGCATTTTTTAATGTTCATTGAGTATCCCAGAAAAGCCATTGATTTATTCTAAAGGTTATTAAAATCTTCCGTCTCAAATCGTCTTAAATGTTGATATAATTAGTCATTAAAACATTAATTATAAGTGGAATGAATGGAAGGCGAAAAGGAAAAAGTCAAGATTTTCTATTCTTGGCAATCAAGCTATGACGAACGCAAAAATAGGTTCTATATTCGTGATGCTTTAACAAAAGCAGTGACGCATCTGAATGAAAAACAATCAACATTCATATATGAATGGGATCAAGCCACGGATTACTCATCAGGAAGTCCTGACATTTTAGCAACTATATTGGCTAAAATATCGGCATCACAAATCGTGATTAGCGATGTGACAGTGATACCTCAAAATGGGACACCTAAAAATGAATTTCCAAATCCTAACGTTATGTTTGAACTGGGTTTTGCAGTTGCAAAAATAGGTTGGGGGCGAATAATTACTTTGTTGAATAGTAGCGAAGGGCATGGCCCCAAAGACCTACCATTTGACATCAATAAGCAGAGGGTTTCACTATATAATTCGAATAGAGATGACGGAAAGAAAAACCTAGAAAAGTTACTTATATTCGCCATTGAATTGATCACCTCTAATAACCCTGCATACCCTAATGAATCTGACCCAGCCATAACAGAAAAAATCAAGCGCCAGAGTGATATTAATACCCTGACCGGTTTAATGAATTATCTCGATACAAATATACTTGATTATTATTTTGAGGCATTGCCTAACATAATGTATTTTGATGGCTCAACCTGCTGGGAATCATTTAGAGCGATATTCAAGTCAAGTGCATTTTATTTGTATGACACTACAACTTTCAAAATACTGAACAATATTTATGAAAACTGGAGTCAATTAGTTGAAGCTGGTCAGTTTTTTTATGATCATCACCAGAATGGACTTGATTATATATTTCCAGGGAGAAAAAGGTACGAAAGCAGCGATGCTCAGATGGCTTGGGATGTTATTGGCTCGCTTTCAATGTCATTGCAAATGGAATTGGCTTCTTTAATAGAGAATTTAAAAAATAAATTCCCAGAGATAGATATTAATAAAACCAATAGTGAAGGCAGAAAAGATATCATCCGATCAAGACCTTAGTCTTATTGAATAAAGGCCCATTACGGGCCTTTTCTTTACACGATAATGATGGATTCGTTTCGTTCTCGCCTATGGTTATATTGTTCCAGCAGCTCCATCATTGAGCCATTAATGTTGATGCGGCTCTGTGTGCGGGTAATCGCGACATAAAGCAGGTTCATCTCATCAATAATGCTTTGTTTCGATTTCTTCATCATCAAAGCTTCAATAATGCTTGGGTAATCATCATTGAGGATAACGTTATCCCATTCCATGCCCTTGGATGTGTGAGCCGTGGTGATAATAAGATCAGCATCTTTGTGGGTACGAGCCTCATTCAGGCGCATCGTATCGACCATGCCGGGGATATCAACGTAGTTTTCCATCAACCTGATAGCCCGCATCATGTTCGTGTCTTTGGTCGTTTCGGCAATCTCCTGGAAGTTGGCCCAGTTACCGTAATCTGTCAGCACCCGAGGGTTTTTAATAGCTTCATAGTTACTTGTTTTCATGGCGTGAAGATCAAGCAACTCCCCCAGATTGTACTTACCGATACCACCATTCCACATGACACGCTTCCCCATCAGGATAGCCTCATAGGCAGAAGAAATGACTCCCATGTACGTTCGTGAGATAACAGCATGGAAGCCATGTTCGGCGATTTCATGAGGCTGACAAACTTCATCCAGCTTACCCAACCCTACAAGTGGGTGGGTTTCGCCAATCATGGATAAGACCACATTGGCAAGAGCTGCAACCATTGGGCCAAAGCGGAAAGACTTTGTCAGCCTGAGGACTGACGCGCCTTTTTCTTCAACAACGTCCAGCGCATTCTCTGCACCACGCCAGCGGTTAATCATTTGATGCTTATCGCCGACAAATAACTTCGCACACTTGTTATTGAGCACAATATCGAGTGTCACGGGGTTGGCGTCCTGAGCTTCATCGAACAGGATAATGTCATAGACCGAATCCAATGCAGGGTTAGACATCTGATAAAGCTTCAGTAACGTGTTATTCGTGCAAGGCACGTCAGATTCCTGATCGATTTGTTGCTTCCAGATCCGACGCGCTGCGCGCAATGCCGAATCCACGCGTGAAGGTGGGATTTTGTCAATGTTGCCGAGATCTTTTAATACGTGGGTCGTGTTAATTTCATAGTCAGCTGAGTTCATAAAGTGTGAAAGGCCATTGATAGCCAGTTTGACCACGCGCCAATCCTCTTCCTCCATCAGATCGCGGTACTCTTTAACCTGAATATTCAACTTTGTTTTATGGCGATAATGCTTAAAGCGTGCAGCGGCCAGCGCATGAGAGGTTTTGCACTCCACGTTTTTAGGGAATTTTTTCTCCGCCTCTTCACGGATAGACTTATTGAAGACCAAGTAAAGCATCTTCTTGTCTTTATGCGTGTCGGCATAGACCTTTAGTGTGAATGTTTTGCCCGAGCCTGCATAGGCCTGCACGCAAACCATCGATCCGGGCTCAGCCTTGTAGTCGATAATCCTCTGTTGCTCGTCAGTTGCTGCCATGAGCCTTCCTGTCGGTTGAAATGGACATAAATGGTACGATTTATACAACCGAGTTGGCACAAAAAAGGAGAGCGGATCGGGGACAAAAAAGGCTGACTAGTGGATTCATTCGGTGTCTCATAGAGACGATAAATTTGGGGAGGTATTATCGTAAAACTCGGTAGTGGTTACCGGTTTAGAAATCCCCACAACAACAGGCCATAAGTGCATGAAGAATCCCGATGAAGAACCCTTAAATAGCGAGCCCATTAGCCCAGATAGCCTTGTTAAAACGTTACGCACGCTGTATATGAAGAGCACGCGCGCCCTTCGTGAGTCTGACCGGCAGGCACAAAAGAAAAAGCAACTGCAAAAGGCCGTGCAGGATGCCACAATGCAGTTAAACGAACTAACCATTCAAAGTCTGGATGAGCAGCGCAGTGAGGCGTTTCTGGTGCAGCAGGATATAGCAACAAAAGCACTAAGAAAGGCCAATCGTAAACTGGCGAAGTTCTTTGATACAGCTGAGGAAGTGGAAGATCGCACTACGCTTGCGATGACAAACCTTCGGGATTATCTCTCCACGAATATTGATGAGAGGAATAAATGATGTTTTACGCATACTCGGTGCTGTGGATGATTGCCTGGAGCCTCATTTCGATTTACGTGTATCGTAAGGACAAGCAACAGGCTATCGAGAGAGGCCCGCGAGTAGAGGAATTAACGCTTGATGCGCTGGCCTTTCTCGGTGGTTGGCCGGGTTGCATCATCGCCCAGCAGATGTTCAAGCATAAAACACGTAGTGCATATCAGCGCCGATTTCGTGCTTTAGTAGGGGCCTGGGTGCTTGGCTATGCTTCTTTGTGGTATTTTTTGTGGGTTGGTCAAATTATCTAATCACCAGCATTTCAGACCAAAAAGGGAGGTTGCATTTTTAATGCGCCTCCCTTTTTGTTTACTTCAAAAAAGTAAATTGCAAAAATACAATCCTAGGCTGCAATTTTGCATGGGGAGGATGCATGTATTTATCGGGATGGGACGACGTCAAAGTTTTCCTTGCTGCTTTTCGAACCAATTCCTTGAGGGGGGCATCGATTCGTTTGTCGATGGATCAGACCACGGTAAGTCGAAGGCTAACAAATTTAGAAAAACAACTCGGTGCTAAACTGTTTTACCGCACGCCAGATGGATTAGTTCCTACTGAAGTGGCAGAAAGAGTGTTAGGTATCGCCCAGGAAATGGAGCGTAACTCTGTTTCCTTTCTGCGCTTGAGTGAAGGATCTAATGGTGAATTCTCCGGTGACGTATCAATAGCTACTACAGACAGGCTTGCAGTCGAATTCCTAATGTCAGCAGTTAAGATATTGAGAGATCGCTACCCCAATATTAATGTCACCATGAAACTTGGCGCACAGATGGCAGATATGTCGCGTGGTGAAGCTGAAATTGCCGTGCGAATCCAAAGACCTGCGGCACCAGATCTAATTGCTAAAAGGCTAGGGAGCTGGGATGTCGGCCTATACGCAACCCAGACATACCTTGATAAGTTTGGCCCACCAGAACTCGGCCAGCACCTTGCTAACCATGATATCGCTTTATACGACAATAAATTCAGCAGCCCTGTACCTGATACGATGGTAGGTGAATCTCGCCGAGATGCGCGGGTTGTAGCCAGGCTGACATCAAGCTTCTTACTCACAACCTTTGTGCGTTCGGGAATGGCTTTAGGGGAACTGCCATGCTACCAAGAGCAACGGTATCCTGAGTTAATTCGAATATGGCCGGATAAGGCCAGAAAGAAAAAATATGAAGTGTGGAAAGTCGTACATAAAGATGCCGCTGAACTCGCTAGGGTAAAAGCAGTATCAGAAGTCATTTCTGAAGTGTTTGAACGTGATATTAAGCCATTTGTCGCAGACCTACAAAGCTCGCTGTAATTTGCGCTACAAAGCAAAAACCCGACCGAAGTCGGGTTTTCTTGATGCTGGCCGTAGCCGCTGAATTAGATGCCAGCTGGCAGGGCGGTCGTTACGGCGCTGGTGGAAGTCATCATGCCGTTGATGATATCCGGCGCGTAGTACAGGCCGATGGCCGCACCAACAGCGACCGCGAAGGTCATCAGGGACTGGCGAACAACCGCAGCAGCAACGCCGACGATGACGATCAGACCCACCAGCACGCGGCCCAGAGAACCCTGCATGTAGGAAGTGATTGTGGCCCACACTTCGCTAAAACCAGTTTGCTCGGTACCTTTCGCGTAAACGGCGGTCACGCCCAGAGCCAGAACAGCGGAAGCAGCCAGAACAGATTTCAGGTTACGGGCGGAGATAGTTTTCATCGTTAACATCCTTTCTTGAGTTAAATTTCAGTTTTTGGATGTTCACCTGACTATTTAACGGGTTTCAGCAGGGAACGCAGATAAATATACAGATACCGAATACCTGATTCATTAAAAAAGCCTGACAGAAATACCTTGAAACATGAGAAATAAGGTGACTTTTTGATGCAAAAAGGGAAATGGTTAGATGTAATGGATAAAAATCTGATTTATTGAGTTTTCTGCATGTAGAAAAAAGGTGAACAAATCGCATGGCTAAACGTTTTGTTGCTTGTTTTCCCTGTGTTGTAATGGTTAGTGCAATTACAAACTTCTAAAATGGTGACTCATGGATCTCAAGAAAAAGCTTTTGGTCAGTTCCTTGGCTTTCACTCTCTCGTTATCAGCCCAAAACGCATTCGCGTTTAAATTTGACGATCTGCTTAACGGTCTGGGTAGTAGCCAAGAACAAAGCGAACAAATCCCTCCACGCGCACAGAAAGGCGCGCAGATAAACCACCAAACGCAAATCGTAATTGGCTTCTCGCCAGAAGGGTCAGCCCAGAAGGCGATCATCAATGCTATCCGCTCGGCAAAGTCAGAGCTCCGCCTGGCCGCATATTCCTTTACATCGAGAGATATCGTGAAAGAGCTGGTGGCAGCAAAGAAGCGTGGTATTGATGTCAAGATTGTGGTGGATGAGAAAGGCAATAAGAGCAAGCACTCTATATCAGCGATGAATACGGTAAGACTGGCTAAGATCCCAATCCGAACCAACGGGCGATATGCCATCATGCACGACAAGTTCATCGTGGTTGACCGGCAAACGGTGGAAACTGGATCTTTCAACTACAGCGATAGTGCGAATAAGCGAAACAGTGAAAATGCGATCGTGTTGTATAATTTACCAGAAGTGGCTGAGGTTTATCTGGAGCATTGGGAACGCCGTTGGGCAGGCGGGACCGAGCCGGAGATGAGCTATTAAGTTGGAAGTGTCAAGTTAGCGAACTGAAAACCACTCTATATATCGAGTGGTTTTTTTGTTCAACGCAAAATGGCGGTGAGCTCGCTCTCGTTAGTATCGACAAAGAACACCTCCCATAGCTTTTTCGCCAGGGTAGGGTTGATGACATTCACCTTGGAAATAGGCATCACACGACTCAGACCCAACCCCATAAAGTGCTCATAGAGCATGCGGGAGTGCCCACCAAACACACTTAGCGGCTGATTCAGAAGAAACACCACCTCTGCCATTGTTAAGCCTTCAACCTGCAACGTATAGCCCAGCGCGCGGGAACAAATCTCACGCATTACGCCGCGCTTAACTCGATAAATTTCATCTTCACTGAAGTGCTTTGGTAACTCACTTCGATCGCAGGTCATAGGGTCGATGCCGTCAATATAGCAGGCCGAATCATACTCAATACGGTACTGTGGCTCACCACTGTCATCGGTATTTTGCAGGCAACCAACCGGGTCAAGAATGGTGCCATCCTCCAGGACTAACCAGCCATACTGCGTATGAGATATTGAAAAAACGCCGTGATCACCATCGTTAACCGCCTCTTTATGTCGCGTTAGCCGAGTTCCCAACATTGCCTTACCACCGAAAACACCCCGCTGAAGAAGCGCACGACAAACTAGGTATGAATGTTGTGGTGTCCATTCGGCGTGAGGAATGCTGATACAGTAGCTTGTCGCAATGAGACGGATTCCATCAATAAGAGGGCTTATCATATTTACTCCGATAAAAAAGGCGTATCAAGGATACGCCTGTCCCATTGATCTTACTTTTTTGATTTCGGCTTTTGTTCAGGCTCCGCCGAAATGTAACGAAGGGAGTCAGTCCGCTGGCCCGGCTCACCAACACCTTGGAGAATCAGTGAATAGGTTCGCTTGCCTGCAACGATAAACAGATCCGTTGCTTGCGACCAGGAGGCCTTATTTTCACTGCGCTGGACACGGAGAATACCGCCAGGCAGCAATTTCAGTTGCCAACCTTTCTCGTCTGACAGGTAGGCACTTATGTTCTCACCCTTATCCGTTGGTAGCAGGAAGATTTTGGCAGCAAACGTGCTGTAGAGATAAACGGTATCCTGTTGTTGAGCTTTATACTCAACTTTCAACGCCGAACCTGTGTAGTTCAGATCCGAACCCGTCATCGTCATAGGTTGAGCGAACTGATTAGTAGCGGGGAGCTCAACGCGCTCCGGTCGGATAGGTTCTGGTGAGCCTGCTGGTGCAGGCTCAGCCGCCTGAGTTGGTACAGGAGTTGGTACTGGCTCAGGCGCTGGCAGTTCAGCCTTCGCTTGCTCTTCAGCCACTGGGGCCGCTTTTACGTCACCGCCCAGTGAAGGGGAAACGTCGGCTTCAGGTGAATTTTCCTCAGCGATCCCAAACTTGGCCGGGTCATACTCCCGCTCATTGCTGGCCGCAATTGGAGCAGATTGCTCTGCCTTAACGACATCTTCAGCCGGAAGGATTTCTGCCGTAGGCATAACAGGCTCAACCACTTCGGCTTCAACCGGAGTTTTAGTTTCAGGCAAACTGTTCTTCTTCAGTTCGGCAATTTCCAACGCGGGCGTTTGCGGCTCGTTTTTGCTATCAGTTGTTACGGCTTCGGCATTAGTCAGTTCAGACTCATGAGCTTGAGTGCCGCTGTTCTCAATGTCCTCTTTGACTTTATCAGTCAGCGCAACACCGTCGTTACCGATATTAACCGACATAGCTTCGACTTTCTCAGCCGGAGTTTTATCGCTCGTTAAAATAACAGCCGTCATCGCACCCCCTGCGATAATGGCCGCTACGATCACGGAAAGCACCGTCTTCTTCGATACTTTCTTCGTTGGTTCAGGCGTGTCCGCTTCCGCAGAGCGTTCACGCAAAATTTCCTGACCGTATTCAGCGCCAGTGCCGCGTTTCTCAGTCATCTATTTCCCCTCAAATTCATTCATGCACATTACCGATCACTGCAACGTTCGTTATGTTTACCCCGTCGCAGTTCAGCCTATTTAACAAACCCCGCAGAACGGAGCCCATGACCAACAGTGTTACCCTCACTGCCTGGTTGGATTGCTTGGTGATTATAACGGCATTGCTTCCGCTGCCGAAATTCAGAAGGGCGAAAAGGTCTGCGTTTTGCTTCCCTTTTCAGATGGAGTGGATATAAAAAAAGAACGCCGACTAAACGGCGCTCCATGAAAGAAAAGGTGAACGACTACAGTTCGCGGGTACCACGACAGTCTGGGAATAGGGAGCAACCAAAGAATGCTGACTTGCCAGATTTTCGAAGAACCATCTTTCCGCCGCATACCGGGCACAACGGCTCTTTCGCATCAATGGATTGAGTGGTTGCTTGGGACTTAGGGGGATTCTGTTCTAACTCTCCATTCCCTTTAATCATTTCGATCAGTTGTGTACCGTCGAGTAAAATAACCTTTCCTTTCACATTTTCGCGTTGAGCGAACTTCCATGCTTCATCGGTAAACAGGCCTGACGTAATAATGAATCCACGGTGAAAGCCGTCTGCGAGCACCACACCGTAAATTTCGCGGACAATAGCAACACCGACACGGTTTGTTTTCCAGTGTTTGCATTGCACCATTTCCCGGTGGCCGAAACCCTGAAGCTCAACATCCACACCACCGTCAGCGCCAGCCTGAGTAACACGGGCGCGATAGCCTTTAGTTTCGAAGAACTTGCAAACCACTTTTTCGAACTGATCCCACGTCATTCGCTCTAAGACCTGACGTGCATTGACGACTCCTTTTAGCTTGCCAAGCGCACGCCCTGAAGCCGATAACTGAAGATATTTAACGACCGTCCCAACAAAGAAACACAAGCCGATATAGAAAAGGAAAGCACCCACTAGCAGCGGTAGTTTGGCATGGAGCAGGTTCATGACAGAGACCATTTTGTCTTCAACCTTCTCACCGGGCGGGAACAACACATCGACAATCGCCTGGCTGATGGCACCTTGATACCCATAAGCATAGAGAAGGACCGTGATTGCCGCGATTGGAAGCCCGATATAGACACGAAATAGCAATGTGGTCTGAGGGGCATTTAAAGTGCGCCAATTTTCTTTTCTGAACCACGTTCCGACAACAACCCGCCCAGAGAACGTGAAAAACAGGAAAATGGACAACGTCAGCAGAAAGGAAATCAGCTGAATTTTCGAGCTCCCCGCAAAAATCGTATTGAGCACTATAATCAGGCCCGACATACCATAGAAGCGGATCCGCATTGCCTTTTCGGGTGTAACCTGACGTTTCTTTCCTTTCGACATTTACTGCACCTATTTTCGTTTTTTAGGCCAAGCCCGGCGAGCCTTGGCCCTCACCGACAGCTCATTGGAATTTAGAATCACGATGTCGTAAACGGCAATCAACCCCACTACGGATGGCGTGCCGTAAACGACAATTTCAGGGATGAGAGGTAGGTATGGTGAAATGACAGCATAGTAAACCACTAGTGATAAGACATACGTTGCCCAGATGTAGTAAATTTCTTTGCGGGCCAGCAAAAATACAGCGGCACAGAACAAAGCCATGTTTCCAACACCGATAATGTGGAAGAGCTCGGCCTCATTCTTACTGGCATATACAGCCAGGGCATAAACACCAGCTATCATTAACATTAAAACGTAGTTCACCACACGCAAAACCATATAAACCTCAACAAAGTAGCTTAGTCATTTGAATGTGCCGAGTTTATCATCGGCAGATCCGCTGACGAAATCACTCCAGTTTCGGCCGCAGGCACGTACCCAGCCATAGCATCCTGGTTATCGCATGCGATTTGGTTGGGGATCCAAAAATCCCCGTTCGTTGCTTCAACAAACCGAAAAACCATTTGGCAGGGGACATTTAGGACAGACGCGATAATCATGGTTTGGTTGCTCCCCTCAATAAATCGGGCGCTTTCATACTGAGCATCCTCAGCGAGCCCTTCGTTAAATAAGACTTGTAGTGCATCCAGCTCCGTCACTGGATCCGTCGTCACCTCTTTGCTCGGCGCTTTCTGTTGCGCTGGGGCTGACAGAGGTGTCACAGGCATCGGCTTTCCCGGCCCGACGTTAGCGCACCCCCCAAGGATTAGAACCATCAAAACTGACAGATATTTCATTGCATTACTCCTTCATGACGATGGAATTGTGGTTATTGAATAAGTGGATTACCTGCTGAGCCGATATATCCTCCCAGCCTTCAGGCATATCCGGTAGTTCATAGGTCATGGTATCTTCACGGGCATTCACGGGAATGGAGCAAACGAGAGAGAAGTTTCCTTGCTCGTCAGATATTGCCCATATTTGGGAAAAACCAATGACAGCCCCTGCCGTGACGCGCTGATTAATGCCCAGCATCATGCAGATAGCGCGTTGATATCCCATTGCACCAGGCTCACCGTATAGCGCACAATCAACACCTAGCGCAGTCAAAGCATTTACAGCTAATTGCATTAGCTCACGAGAGACAGCCTCACCAGCAGGGTTGTCATGACGCAAGGCATAGGGAATGTGATCAGTCTCAGCCAAAAGGGAATCATCCCCGGCCAACTTAAAGCCGGTCACTTTTTGGATGTGTTCATAACGTGAGCGGAAAAAATATTCAGGTACGCAGAAGTCTGGTCCTGAAAAGTTGATGAACCCAAGCCGTTCACAGACAGCCAGAGTCTGAGCTCTCCACTCATTGTAGGCTTCTACGGCACGAGCGAATTCAGCCACCATTTCAGGTGATTTTGTCTGGTAGAAGATTTCAATCATCATTTTCGCGCACCATCTGCACCTTGGCGGATCACTGCCATTTGTACGTCGAGCGCATCGTAATTGTTGAACGGATTAAAATTGAACAATGTGTGTATGACACGGGCATGAATCCGGTCATGCGGGACCAATCCTCGTAAAGGCTTTGGTGTGCCAGGTGGGTTTTCCCAGTAACGACTATCCCATGAGTGATCACGGTTGTCCCCGGCCATAAAGTAATAGCCTTCAGGAATAACCCAGCGACCTTTTGTTGGTACATAAGCAGCGTGTGTATCGATCACAAATCTGTACGGTTTACCAGTGCGCTCATCACAGGCCGAGAACACAAGGAAACCACCTTTTTCTTCGGTTTTTTGCCCCAGTACCCTACCATTGACTCGATACGTTTTGTCTGTGTCAAATTCAACCACATCACCGGGAATGCCGATAATGCGCTTTGTATAAAGCGTGCGAGGTACTGAAGGAGCCTTGAACACAGCTACATCGCCGCGCATTAATCGGCCATCGTCCAGCAATCCCCCCAGCCTGACCGCCGTAACATAGTCACCTACTTTATAGGTGGGCTGCATGGAGCCCGTAGGGACGCTGTAGATTGAGCCTATCCACCGATCACTGACAAACAACGTCACGGACAAGGCAAGGGCGATCACAAGCCAGGGTTGCGGTTTTCGGCGTTTGATGACATCTCGGCCCAAAACTGCCACCAGCCCGACAAATAAAATACCGAGCCCATTCATGAATGCACCGCCTTCAAAGAACGCGCGTAACGAGTGAGTGAATCAGCCAGGCGTATGTAAATTGACAACAGGTAGAAGTGATATGCGCTACCTTGCGCCATTTTTACGGCCAATGGATACTCTATTTCTTCGCCTCCTTCCATGATTATGAGGGACAAGTTGACGAATTGGTCATCACGACTAAAGCGTACACGGATTACCCGATTCGTTTTTACCGGCAGGTAATAACAGCGATACCCGATCACCGCAAAAACCAGTAAGAAAAGAGCCAGCAAACCGACTGGGACAATCCAAGTTAATTCCCCCGATAAACAGAACCAAAAGGCAACAGAAACAGCACCGTCAGTCAGTAACGTGAATACGCGGTTGAGCCGTAGGCGGCCAGTCAAGATCATCAATGGTACGAATCGGAGCATAGCTTCCTCCTGTTTATGGATGCGGACAGGATACCGAACACCTAACCGGTGACTGAGTTTTTTCATCGACAAAACGAAGACGAAAAAAAGGGGGCTTATTACTGATAAAAATTGACCTCATTTTCTTTGTCAGCAAATTTGTCGTGATAGCTTGAAGGTAGATTCTATTGTTCTTTAGGAGTGCGCATGTCCACCAGCCTGATTGCTCGGCAATTACCCGCGTTCGTCAATGACGCGATAGGCGTTGTTAGCTTTGGTCCCAAATTACTGTCCCATTCCGATGACATCCTTGATTTCAACGGTAACAAAATGACGCTGGAAGAAGCCATGAAATCGGGATCTGAAGATACGAAAATCAGCGAAACAAGCGCACTCTTGGTAAAGCACCTTGAGGCTTGTGACCCTGCGGTGTACTTCAAGCGCAAGACGGGATTCCTGTCCCGCATCTGGGATGCCCTGACGGGGTCAAAAGAAACACGCATGATTGAGTTCACCATGAATTGTCGTCGTGTCGATCGGCTGGTGGCACAAGCCCCATTGATACTGGAGCAGGCGCAAAAAGGCGTGCATATCTTGTTGGCGCTTGAGCAAATCTATACGCGTGACATTGAAGCTTTGGACGCTTACATCCAAGAAGGCCGGGCATTTATAGCCCAATATCGTGAAAGTGGGGAGGGGCTATCAGATCAGTTGGAGTACGGACTGACCCGCTTAGCTCAACGCATCCTTAATCTGGAAGTCACCAAAGCCTCTTCAGAAATGAATAAGGTTCAGGTAGGGATGTTGCTGCACTCTGCCGCAACAGAGGTAGACCTTCTGGATGCGGTTGTGAAAAGTGCAATCCCTATCTGGCATCACCAAATAAAACAACTGCGAAGTGGAGCGGCCAATATCGAGATAGATCCGCAAGTCGAACAGCGTTTTCGAACGTTGGTAAACAAACTCAACGATAACGTTAAAAAGGGTAGCTGATATGACCAACACAATCACTGTCACCGCTGATCAGATTATTTTGAACAAAGAGTCTGAAAAGTTTGCCGTCACCCCAGCTCAGCGCGATCAGGTCGCTGCCGTCGCAAACACCCTTGTGCTGGGCGATCCAAGGAGCGCACATAACTTTGGCCGCAGCAAATCACCCGATGGTGCCTATCTGGATAAGCTGTTGGAAAACGTTCATGTCTATAACCAAGGCAAGGACGGCAAGCGGCTGAATGAAATCGTTGAACTTGCTCGCGATATCAGTACGTCTGTACAGCCTGGCAAGGTGCAGCAGCTGTTACTGAAAATCCCAGTGCTCGGGTACTACGCGACGCGCGCACTTCGACTCGCTCATCGGGCGAATGACCGTTTTGACAACGTTAAAAACCAAGTCAGCTTACTGACGGAAGACATCACCAGCATCTCGACTGATCTCATTGGTCACAACAATAACCTCGACATTTTGTATGAGGAAGTGCTGGCCGAAGTGCATGAGTCGGGCATTAATATTGTGGCCGCAGGTTTCGCGATAGAGCATATTGAAGCCACCCTGAAACAGCGCCGCAAGGCATTGAAGAGCGACCCAGAAAACAATTTGCTTGCTTTGGAAGTCAGTAATATCGACCACCAGCTGGCCGTACTGAAAAAACGCAAAGTAGATATCATCATGACGCAGCAGAAATGCTTTGAGGATTTGACCATGATCCGAATGATGCAGCGAAATAACCTCAACATGCTTGACCAGTTTGAAACCATCAAGCGTGTAACACTCCCATCTGCCAAACGCGCTCACTTGCTGGTGGATCAGGCCACACAAAGTAACAACCGTTCAAAGCTGGTTCAGGCAGTGGGCGATGTCGTTAATGCGCAGGCGAGACACCAGGCAGACTTGGTCAGCGAGAGCTCCATCCGAATTGCACGGGAAGGACATCGCCCGGTGTATGATGAGTCAACATTGGAGCACATTTCAAACACCATCGGCGGTGCCGCGCGCGAGATTAAACGGATCCAACGTGAAAGCGAAGGCCACTACGCTCGCCTATCTGAACGTACAGACGCCTGGCAGAAGCACCGCCGTGAACTGCTTTTGGAACTGGCGGAATAATTTAGCAGTTACATCATAGGCCGAGTTATTCGGCCATCTCATTTAACGTTTAGTGTCCGGAGGGGGGAATGGTTAAGACAGAACCAGATATTGTCTCGACTGAAAAACGTATTCAACACAAGCGAAATCGATTGTTTTTGACGGGTTGCATCCTGTTGCTGCTTGCGGGTTTCGTCTGGATATTCAGTTGGATGCAACAGTTTGAACTGGATACACTCCATGCTATGGCGATCAATAAACCTGTTAATTTGTCTCTCGGTTCAGGGGCGTCGATAGAAGGGGGATTTGTCACAATCGGCGGGGTTATTGAAAAATACCTTTCGTATAGTATTCCATTTTTAGTTGCATTGGCCGTTGTCGTGGTAGGGATTGCGATAATGCAGTCAGAAGCATCGTACCTCATCATCATTGCGCCTGTCGCCGGTGTCATTTTTTCAACAATAATCCTGACGCATGATGAACCAAAATCGTTACCTAGCGCCACTTCGGTACGGACTGAAATACTTATTCCTGCCGGTGAGGTTAATGAATTACTGAGCGCGATCACGACAGAATACCCAGGGGTTGGCCTTATCCTGAAGGATGCGATGGAAAAGGGGAGCAATGATACAAATGCGGTTACCGCTTTTGAAGGTGAAATACGTTCAGGCTATGCTGCGGGTGACGCTCGTCGTGCGATGTCCATAAGCGTGGCATTGGTTCAGGCTCTGGCTGTGGCCGCGCAGAACACTTCTGACGAGAAGGAAGCTAACAAGCTTCTGGATAAAGCGAGCCGAGTCGCAGCCCTCAGTGTTCGAATTTTGAGGGATAATTATTTTGTGGATAGCGAGTTGGCATATCGATTATATGAATTGGCCCAGCGACTTGAGCCAAGCATTGTTAATGATGCCAAACCAAGCATTGAAGTGAAGTATCAGGAGTCGGCTGAAATCGCAGGAATATCACGAATACTGAACTGTGCTTTACTTGTGATGACAATGATACTCATCACGTTGTCTGGATTCGCAAATAGAAATCTGCGTTTGCTGAAGCAACTGAGAACGCAGCCGTGAACCACAATTCATAGAAACGAAGAGCCCCGGTTTTGCCGGGGCTTTTGATTAATGGTAGTGCTTGTTGTGATCGTTTTCCTCTTCTGCTTGAGAGGCCGCTGACATAATAGCCGGAGGTTCGGCGTAATCCTTTCCCTCATCATCCGGCTTCTTAAAGAATTTTGACCAAATGTAGTGACCAGCCAGTAAGGCAACTCCACCACCAATCATCAGCACATCAAACAAGTCGAGCTTAGGCATTTTTCTTCTCCAGTCAAAATGGGTCCATACCCGGCTGGCGTTTAACGCTTTCGGGCAGCGTAGGCAGTTCCCAATTTAAACACGGGCATTCTGACAAAAACACAGAAAAGGAGAGCGAAACGAGGGGGAAAAAAATCTGGCTCCATACAGTGCCATGAGATAATTAAGGCTCTTACCAACGCAGAGGTTTTAATGGCATTGATTATCCGAGCAGGAACCGGCCAGAGTGATACCACAGTCACCAAGGCTGATGAGCAAGGGCTTCTTGACCCTGTATTCGTTCAAAGCGTTCTGAAAGGGTACCCTGAGTTTTCTCAGCTAAGTCAGGGCATCACGTTGAATGGTGTGGTCTATGATCGTGTTCTCATGAATGAAGACGCGAAACACAGCGAGCTGGGTTTGAATCAACGAGCCACCACTTTGCTGGAGGAACATGTTTGCCTGGAAGGGCCGATCGTCGGTGATGTGTTGTTGCTAACGTCAGGAGAGCTTTACTGACACGTCGGTAATAAAAAGGCAACCATGTGGTTGCCTTTTCTTGTTGGATCATCCCAGCTGGTGGGGGTATTTGAGCCACCAGTCAGGTGAGTATAGGAAGTTTCCTTTCTCTTTCCAGCCAGCACCTATCAGCTGATCTTTAACAAAGTCAGGTTGTTTGCGTAGCGTGTCAATGGAAACTTCATCGACAATACAGACCGTTCCTTTCTCACCTTCAATCTCACTTTTAATGTAACGTGTCAGGCCGATGAGTTGAATGCGTGAGCTGATTGCACCTGCTGTCCGATCCATTTTTTTGGCTATCACGTCTGGCGAATGATGCTCCCCAAGTAAAGTGAATAGGAATTTATAGTTGCCAGCGAACCATAATTTACCGTTGCGCGTTTTTTCACGAGCAGGTGCTGGCTGGCGCTTTTCAGTGGATGTAGGTGGTGTCGAAGCTGCGGGGGTGGCGTTTTTTCAGCCAGAGGAGGGGGTTGAGGTGCTGCGGTATCAATAGCCTGTCGTTTGGCATTCACTGCTTTCAACAAGGTTGCAGCGGCCATCATGTGCTCATTACACCGAACTGGTGTATCGGCTTCTGTGACTGAAGCTTTCAGCGGCCAGGAGCCTGGAATCAGGTCGGTGATCTGGGTTGCGTCAGACCACCAGGTTGGGGCTGTTAATTGCAAACCATCAATGAGCCAGCCATTGTGCAACATAGGTAGCACGTCAAAATAACGCATTTTCGACAGCACTCGTGGCTGGATAGTTGCGCACATCCAGACCTTGGCCTCCCCTGAGTCTTCAGCAGTTCCGACACGAACCAAACCCATGATAGAGAGCTGTTGAATAATATTAGACATGCTGCGCATCAGTACCTGCGTTAGTGCATCCTTACTGGGGCGCTGAGACAGAGCTGTCAGCATCATGCCCACATCCTCTGGAGTCCAAGGCTTACCGTTATTGAGCAAGTGAACTGTTCGGCGAGCAGGCGCGTCAGCATCGTCGTTATAACGAAACGCAAGAGCAGGGCGTGATGTCCACCACTCAGGCGACCGCAGTGATTGCTCTCCACGCCATACCTGTGGAGCCCATCCCATCTCGGTCAGATTGCGATAAATGCCGGACATAGTTTTACCCAAGCAAGCAATACCGACCTGGTGATTTGGCACCAGGGTTATCTGGCTGAGGTCATCAATGTTTTCACAAGTGGCAATGTACAAATCCATCGCGATACACTTGCGTTGAATTTCTTCCACATCCTTACCGATGACTGACGATAAGGCTGTAAAAGAGTAGTTATCCTTCAGCCCCTTCACAAGCTTGAGTTCGTCAGTAATCGACCACGCGATGTTCTCTTGAGTCATGTTGAGGTCCTATTTGATTACTACAGTGCTGATATTTTAACCGAGGGCAAGTCACTATCGAAATTTTGTGACCTATTTTGCACAGGGTTATGTACAGAATTTGTGGATAAAATGGCGATCAAAAAGCTTGATTTAAATTTCAAAGGCATCATTGGATTAGCCCTCTAGATTTAAGCTAACGTGCAGGTCAACGGTTGCCTGGCAGCCGGGGATGTATCTCGGCCAATCAGTTGCATTTGCTCGCTTTATAACCACGACCTCAAATCCAAACTGATCCGCAGTCAGGTCAACAATAAAGTCAGCATTATCCGCAGTTGCTTCACACCAATAATGGCCGTGCTGAGATGATGATGTGTATAACCCTCCGTCAGCGTACCCATCACCTCCACGGATCCGTGTCGGATAGCCGCCTCGGGTTAACATTGCGGCCAGCATCAAACTGGCATATAGACAGGTTCCCTTGGTTGAGGAAACATTGCAGTGTGCTAGTAACCCGTCGAGTATAATTCTTGCCTTCTGGGCAATCTCGGTTAATGAAGGTCGGGCTGGTGGAATGGTTAGGTGATGTGGGCTCACGGATTAGCCCTCATTCAACAGACGCTGTATAGCCGCTCTGACACGCAGGATTGCCGCACGCTCAGCGATTGTGCTGAATCCCTTAGTGTTATGCTTGCGTTCAAAAATGTCTTTTTCCCAGGCGGAGATATAGCCCTTTTCCCGTGCCTCGGCCAATTTGACTACCAGTTGTTCAGGATCTGAAATGACACAGAAGGGGGTGGCACTAACCTTTGCGAGGGCCTGCGCTTCTGCGGTGGTTTCCGGTAGCGCTTTGGAAATCCCGGCCTGCATCATTTTGGTTTGGATGTTAGCTCGTATCGCGTGCTGTTTGACCGTTAATTTTTTCATAGGAAAGGTCCGCAATGCGAAGTCCTTTTCCCACTGGTTGATGACATTCTGATTGAATGCGGTTTGGATGTGACTTGCACCGTAGACCAGCGCACGACTTTCTTCACCCATGTCTGCTAATTTGGCATTGATAGACTCACGCGTTTTCCGTTGTTTCTGCGTTAGCTTCCGCTTGTCGATGTTGCTCAGGTAAAACTCAAATTCCCAGGGGGTAATCACGGATTGAGCCAATGCCATTTCAAGCAATTTTCGACTGGCTGCTTTCGTACCGTCTTTTGATATCCGATCAATTGCATTGAAAATGCCATCCGAACCCAGAGCCATGAATTTATTGACGCAGCAGTTCCCAACTCTTGCAGCCTTGTTGTTCGTTTTATTTTTGATAACGCAGATTTTTATGATTGGCTGATGGCCGCACAAGCACTGGTCAGCTATCTGCGCCCGAAAAACTTGCTGTAATGACCATTCAGTACGGGCACTTTCCCAATCTTCAGCCGTGGACATTTTCGTAATGCGCTGCATTAATTGTATGTGCTTGTAACTTTTTGCTTCGTTGCTCTCGCTCATTGTTTTTCCAGTCAATCAAATCCTTACCTTTTCCCTGTAGGGTATAGATTTTGCCAAATAAGGGTCAACGGAAAAGCACCCTGTTTTGTTGTCCTTTTCGGTACAATTAACAGCGTGTTAGTAATTGCATATTTATGCATAAAAACTAATGGAATATGAGTGAGGTTTAAGCCGTAAAAAAGGGGGTGACTCGTTAAAAGTCACCCCCCACACTGGATCCCCACCCAGACATACAATGCTTCACATTCGTTTGCATTGATTTAAATCATACATTCTTCAGAATTAGATGGAAGTCTTTTTTTGGTCAAAAAATGCATAAACCACGAATGAACATTTGAAGCGAAAATGCGTGATAAAATTGTCACGATTTTTCCATTGCTTACAGCAAGTATATATTTGCTCAGTATAATTTGCATTTTTACCACCGTGGGTCGCGTTTATGCAGCATGAATGACCTATGTGCAATGTGGGCACAAATTAACCAGAATTTAACAAATCACTCGATGGTGCGCACAACTGAAAAGCGCCGATAAAACTAGCCGTTTCATCCAACCTTTGTGACAAAATTGGTTTATCCTCTTTGGATAAATGCCTTTCTTGGCTAATTGGGCATTTCAAAAGCCAGACATTGTTTCTTGAATTATTACGCATGATCTCGGTTAAGTGATTTCGTCAGGCGACTGGGCGGGCTTACCATTTCTGTATTAACGTACAGAAGGAGCTCAGAATGACTGCAATAATTGATAAACAGATTTCCGCCGCGAACTTAAATGCATTTGGCTGGCAGTTGGGAGACCACATTCACTCAACACCGTTTACCTCCCATGTTTTTTATCTGCGGGACTACCGAGATGATCAGGTGCATTTGGTGACCATTGGACAGCGGGACTTTGATTCAGCGCGCACAAACCTTGATGTGCCCATTGGGGCTCATGTGGAGGCAATAGCTCAGCTCATTAAAAAAAGTAGGAAAAAAGCATTATCGCAAAAGCATGCTGGCGCGCTCAGCTTTGCGTTAGTGAATTACATCAAAAACACTGGCGCTTATCGCCAATGGCTCACTTTGATTTCACCCTGCGAACGCATGCACGCAGTCATGAATATCTATAGCCAGAAAAATGGCCTAGTGAGACTTCGGCCATTTATCGTGCGCCACGATGAGTTAATGCTGACACCGAACGATGTCATGCAGAGCACTGAACAGATTTTTGTGATGGATAAAGCCAGGAATCCAGAGTGGTTTAACTAATCTGATATCTACTCGATAATAAGAAAAGAAGAGAGCGTTTGCTCTCTTTTTTTTGAAGTGACTCAACATTGTGTAATTTTGCATTAACCTGCAAGTAGACGAGTAGGGCAGGAACGCATAAAATTATAATCGCGAAATGCCTTTATAAATCAATGGCTTATTTAACATAATCCTCATTATATGTATCGCGTTAACAATTTTAACAATTGGGTTTCCTGAGGAGATTTCGAACCTCAAAGTGTCAGAAATGGAATTGAAAGATGAAAATGAGAGCCAACGCATCTTGTTATCTTTCAATGTGCATAGACTTATACTTTAACCATATTATGATCGATGGATTAGACGTTAAATTAAAGGCACGACATGGGACACAACTTAGCGGAATTATCTAAAGAAGAAATGGACAAGGTTAATGTTGACCTTGCTGCTTCAGCCGTTGCTTATAAAGAGCGACTAAATAAGCAAGTGCTTGATGTTCAAGTTGAACAGGAGCAGCCAGAGCACCTGAGAGAATATTTCCGTGAGAGATTAGCTCATTACCGCAAGCTTTCCGAGACACTGCCTGGCGCGGGCTATTACGCAACGCTAGACAGCAAAGCACAGCAATGAGCTTACACTTTTAACCTACTTTTATATGGATATTAAATGACGGAATTAAACAAAAACGACTGGATCATTGAAGCTGATAAATCTATTAAGGATGTCTTAGCTAATGCACTACGAACCGATAAAAATGGTTCTTGGGATGAAAATCAGATAACAACGAACGCATTGAATGCCATTGGTAGCTTAGGGAAGCAATTGAAATGGAAATCGCAAAACCAATCTACTGTTTGGGAGTCATATAAGCAAAAAGGCAAGGCTGAGACAGCTTCAGGGGACGTACTTTTTTTTATTAAAGTAATCTTATCTAATGAGGTGACCATCGAGGGGGTAATTTACTACGAAGCAAAAAAAATGTATTTAAATGAAAGACAAGAACCTACAGGATACTCAGCTTTTGACTTCAATCAATTGGGCAGGATAGTACACCACTCATGGGGAAGCAACATATTACTATACGACGTAAGCCTTACTTCAAGTGCTAATGGAGGAGACCCGGAACACTCAGTTGGTTCGTTTGCTTTACCAGCTGCTTTTGTTTATTCCCTCCTAAAAGGCACTAGCAGATTTACTTCCAATCAATCCAAAGAATTACCAGGCTTAGGCAAGCCGTGGGCAAATTTTTTGGCTGATAATTTCTCTGGATTTGGTTTAGATTACCATCCCGCAGTCGTCGGTTACGCAAAGGAATACATATCTCAAAAGCATCCATTGTTACCTGCAAATATAGTCATTGCAACCACAAGTAAAGCGCCAGAGATAGAGCCAGAACTGGACCGCCGTTTTATTATTCCAAATTTATATATCCCGTCTGGTGAAGATGCAGATGGTGAGGTCATTCGTCATACTGATGATTAATGAGATCAGATGTTTGTGGGAAGTAAAAGTCTGTTATTATGGATTTGGGTGCTTGAATCATTTTGGTTCGAGCATTTGCAAGTTCCAAAAAGACGAAAGCCCCGAATTATATATGACAATAATTCGAGGCAGTCTCCAAACGTAGCAATTTGATTCTGCCTCCTTTAACAAAAGGAGTCAAGAGGAATGACCAAGTTTGCCCTTATTAGGCTGATTGCCGTATGTATTACGGTTTTGTGTTTCTCTCTGCTAATGCGAGATAGGCTTTGCTCTTTGAGTGTAAGCAGCGGAAATACAGTGGTTCAAGCTACTCTTTCCTGTAACGAGTAGTCTTGTGGGGGAGTTATCTCCCCCACATTTCTCTTTCTTTTGCCATGTTCGGTGATGCAAGCACCCTTTTCAATGCCTTCCTGACGATCAACGCACCTTCGCAATCGGGAGGTCATTGACGTTTGTTGTATATTCCGGAGACAGCATGCCGCGCGTCATTCCCCAGGATGGGTCACATCCTTTTCCAGCAAAGCCAATATTGAATTTTCCAGATCGATTCATGTTATCCAATAGAGCCATCAACTCTTCACTTCTTTTAAAAGGTTTGGCGGTGGAAAAAAGGTCGAACTGAGTAACATTTGAACCGGAAAAATCAGACAGCATCACGCCTGCTCGGTGGTATTGATACCCTTCCCTCCAAATTGCCCCCAGAGCTTTAACTGCGGCATTAATGATATCTCTTGTGTCTGCGCTAGCGTACACCAGACGCTCAGTAGCCCGATTGCTATACAAAGGGCCTGGCGAATAATGGCTTGTGCCAAGGAATACACTGACGACGCCACACAGTTGCTTTTCAGCCCTCAATTTCTCACTCGCTCTCTCTGCATAGGAACAAATTGCCTGGTGCATTTCGTCATAGCATTGAACTTTTTTGCCAAAAGATTTCGAGGAAATAATTTGCTCTTTAACTTTTCGCACTTCTTCTATTTCAATACAGGACTCACCGTTGAGCTCACGAACCGTCCTTTCAACGACAACGCCGAAGGTTTTTCGGATCGTAGCGATATTAGCATCAGCCAACTCTAACGCGGTATTAATGCCCATCATACGCAGCTTGGCAGAAATGCGACGACCCACCCCCCAAATCTCATCAACCGGTAATAATGACATCAATTTTCTTTGTCTGGTTTTTTGGCTTAATTCGACTACGCCCCCGGTTTTGCTCCAGCGCTTTGCCGCATGATTAGCCAGCTTGGCGAGTGTTTTTGTCGGACCAAAACCAACGCCAATAGGAACATGTGCAATTTGCAAAATGTCTTTTTGGATGGCCCGGCCAAATTCCTCGTACCCCCCTAACCTTTTACTTTCTGGCACGATCAGAAAGGCCTCGTCTATTGAGTATACTTCCATGACATCTGCAAAAGTGGATAACACAGACATAGTTCTGTCTGATACATCCTGGTACAAGGTGTAATTTGAAGAGAAGACTTGAACATTGTTTTTTTTAAAGAAATTTGCATTTTCAAAGTACAGAGCCCCCATTTTAATACCCAGCGCCTTTGCCTCCTTTGAACGTGAGATTACGATATGGTCATTATTTGCCAGAACAACAATAGGTAAGCCCTGGAGGCGCGGGTTAAAAGCAGACTCGCACGAACAATAAAAACTGTTAATGTCGCAGTGAGCAAACATCATAACGTTTTGTGAATAACGTAGGTCACAACCCCAAAGACGGTGAACTCAGCCCAATCAGCTATAGGAATTGGAGAAAAACTTGGGTTCATCGGGATAAGTGCTGGATACGGCGTTTTTTGGAGTTTTTTGATAGTAAATTCGCCATCTATGGAAGCGATGATAATGTTTCCGTCATGCGCCTGTAGGCTACTGTCTACGATAACAATGTCACCATCGCTAATATTGGCGTCGATCATTGATGTACCTGATACCCTCAAAAAATAGGTTCCCGCCGGGTGTGTTATTAATAATTCGTTTAAGTCTATGTTTTTTTTGGCGTAATCAGCGGCTGGGGAGGGAAAGCCTGCGGGAATGAGCGCCTCGAAAAAAGGCAGTTTTATCCCCGCTGGTAATTCACATAATGAAAATTGCATAACGCCACCTTTTGAATAACTGTAAATATATACAGTATTATTATTCAGGTGCGAATGATTGTCTAGTTGCTATTTTGTGATGGTATTCCGGTAAAGAATATACTCGCGATACAGAAGCATGATAAACCCACCCGCGACAAAGCCTGAAATGCTGCTCTGATATCCTTCTGGGGGGTGATAGCCTGCGATGGTAGCGAGTAAAATACAAGGCATACCAACCAATATAACGATTGTCCTTACGGCCTTTTGCCTGCCCATTAACATTAAAAAGGCAAGGCCAAGTATGAAGCCAAGCAATGTCGTAGCATCAACACCCAGACTAACAAGTCGGACTATGATTAAGGCGATTATAAATATTGCGATGAGCAGCTTATTTTTTTGGTTGCGGTACATGTAATGAATGAATTCAAGTAACCGCATCACCTCAACCTTCCCCGTGAATATCCATATACAATTTCATACCACTGTCGATGGAGTTCGTAAATATCTTAATTATAAGATCTGCATTTCTGTTGATAAGAGCATCGCGCAAAGGATAATAATATTTAGGCCATTCCTCTAAGGAAGTTGTTTCATAGAGGAAGTGGAAGCTAGGCCCCACACTTACCCAAAGCTGTGTAATCAACGCCATAAGCTCAGGGGAATCAGAAAGCGTAAACATCCGCAGTCTCAACGCCCAATGCAATTGAACGGCGGTTTTAATGTCCCCCGACAAGTGTGCCGCTTCGAGTTCGAGCGTCAATTCCACCAGTGAATTAAGCGCTTCGTCAGACATGATATTTATTGAACGAGTGATGGCGGGTAGTTCTAGCATCTTCCGTATGCCCATCAATTCAATAAGTCGATCAGGATGAATATCCGGAACCAAAAAAGCGTGGGAAGGTGAAACATGTAACGCTCCATACGAAGAAAGCCTTACCAGTGCTTCTCTTACAGGAGTAATGCTCATGTTTAAAGATTCTGCAATTTCCTTGGTGATCATCTTTTGGCCTGGAGCAAGAAACCCCAGAATTAAGGCGCATTTTAGACGATTTTCAACTTGTTGGGTTAGACTGATTCTACGCGGAGGTTTTGCATTTAATGACAATAGGATCTGGTCTGAAATGTCACATAGTTGAAATTTATTTTTATTCATAATTGAAATTCTCGCGGAACTTTAACCTAACAAAATATTTTTAGGAACATTTTATTAGAATTGAATATTCTAAAAAAATCAATTTTCAGAAGTAACGAATTCTTTCATTATCATAGATCATGATGATTTTTGAATGAACGACGGGTATCCTAAGAGTAGTCATAGCTGTGTACTCTGAGGTTACGGTGAAACGGTTATTTAGCTTGGATGACGTTGATATTATTGAACAAATTTTGAAGGTTTCAGATGCGCTAGGATGCAAAGGCTTCTCCTATGCGGTCCAGCCTAAAAGCAAAAAAGGTGGTTCCGTAATCGTCTCGAACTTTCCACCACACTGGCAGGTTAGATACGAAAAACTATCATATCATCACATAGACCCTATCATGACATGTGCTAAAAAAAGTATACAGCCTTTTCACTGGGCTGATGCTGGTAGCAAACCATATCAGGATGTCAGAAATATTCAGATATCCGACCATGCCATTCCTGGTGTACTGAATGGATACACAATACCTTTGCATGACCACATGGATAACGTAGTGGCCTTTAGTGTTTGGAATGACAATTCATCCAGCGAACTCCAGCGACCTCATCATCCAATAAATGATAATATATATAGAAAAATCATAACCCTACATGAGATGATGTTAACCAAAAAAAATGAAGTGGCTGAAATAGAACAACACATCCTTAGCAGCAGGGAACTACAGGTGCTGCAACTGTCCGGACATGGAAAAACCTACAAAGAGATCGCTCAGACTCTATCAATTTCTGAGAACACTATAAAATTTCACGTTAAGAATATCCTAACCAAATTGAATTCTAGCAATATGAGACAAGCCATAACTACGTTAAAAAAGACTTCTGGCTATTTTTAAGTGGAGAAATAGCTTCAGAAAGAGTCACCATACACCCGCTCGGGCAGCGCGCTGAGTTTTTCACAAATCTCGCCCCTAACAAACAAGCAGTAATCCCGCTTACCAACCAAATACACATCGTAATCCACCAGGCAAGCATGTGCATTTGATAACTTCACAAGCAAAGCACTCATAATGTCCGGGAAGCCTGGCGCTTGATTCAACAGGTGAAAATTCACTGTAAATCGCGTAGGTAGAGACTCCAGAATATCTCTTTCATAAAAATCATTTTCATTCTGAACACCCCAGTAAAAACTTATCTTTCGTTCCGAATCTTTATTTGCTTCAGTGAGTAAAATAGAGCGAGCATAAGAATAACCAGAACCAAAGGCCAGAACGATGACAGGCCTACCGCTGTCTGAACGAAGCCAGGCGTTCCCCATAGGCCCGGCAACAACAACGTCATCACCGACCTTTAGTTTTTTGAGAAAACTATCATGCTTCCTTGTGTCGGCGATATGTAACTCGATCACCTCACCTGAGTTTTCGGGAGAAGCTATCGAAAAATACCCAGATCGGCCGCAATTTAGAATAACCTGAACATATTGACCGGGCTGATAATTTAGTTCAGATTCAAGTCGAATCACTACACGATAGATGTAAGAGTTTAGAGCTCTCATGCTTGATACAGTTGCCGTTACCATTTTTGCCTCACGTTAAAGGCTGGGGATGACCCAGCCAATAAACATCAAATGAACAGGTTGTTTGAATGGTTGTTTAGTAGAAATTGTCCACACTGCTGAACAATAGACTCACTGGCAACAGCGTGCTGATTCATGGTGTAACTGTCGCGCAACCATTTATCCATCGGTGTTTCGTTTTTATATATCGAAGCACCGCCCACCAAGTCATAAATGGTTGAGATGATTTGACGGGAAACCTTGAATGCTTGTTGCCTTGCCAGGGCAACTGTAATGCGGTGAGCGTTGCTCAGCGGCTCTTTACCTACAAGGCCATCCCATTGCTCATTCAGTGATGAATAAACGGCACATCGTGCGCTATAGAGCTCAATTTCACACCGTGCAAGAACCGCCTGCACTCGTGGACTTTTTTTCCACGAAACCGACAGTGAGCGGTCGTATTTGTGCTCAGCAAGGCTGATCGCATAGTCCAGAGCAGCACGCGCCATCCCGAGTGGTATTCCTGCCATGTTGCGCAGGATAGCATCAGGAACATCGTGTAAAGGCCCTTTGCGATAAGGCTCATTGAAACTAAAACTGTGCTCGTAGGGAACGAACATGTTATTGGCACCATAATCACGACTTCCACTTCCGGCAAGACCAGTCGTGTGCCAGTTATCGTGTAATTCGTACTCATCAGGTTTTGCCATCATAACCCGCCAAATTGGCGCTCCGTGGCGATCAACGACCTGATTACCATCCTGATAAACGAAACACCCTGCGCTGAGTATATCGCAATGACTTAAGCCACTGCCAAACCGCCAGCGGCCGGAAACACGATATCCACCAGGCACTATCTCTGCTTTACCTTGAGGATGTATCCAGCCTGCCGTAATCGAGTCAACGGTGAACATATCACGCGCCACAGGCTCATCTATAAAGCCTGAGTAAATACCTGAGTCACTGCCGATCATTGCACACCAAGCCACAGCAGCATCACCAATAGCCAGTTGCTCGATAACCTGGGTTTGCTGAGGTGAGGTTAATTCCAGCCCTCCCCATCCTAATGGGAAATTCATCCTGAATACGCCAATCTCCCTGAGTTTGTTAACAATATGGGGAGGTAGTCGGCGCTGTTCTTCAAGTACACCACCTTCAGCTGAAACTTCCTTTGCCAGCTTTTTTGCATTAAGTAACAATGATTCGAATGAGATTGCGTGCATTGCGATCACCTATAAATATCTGTCATTACTGATAATGTTATTGGGGTCAATGAATTGCTTTAATTCACGAACAAAGCTTCTTTCACCCACACCAGGAGTAATTGGATCCGCCCACTTGGCATGTTCAACACCTAGCCGGTAAGGGATAAATCCTTGCGCCGTAAATTTTTCATGTAATTTACTTAAAGCGGTCAATGAATCTGCCGACTCTTTTTCGCTTTTCTTAAAAGCGATTGAGACAACCAGGTCTATGACATCACCACTAAGGGCGTTGATCGTAGCCCCGCAAAGAACTCCGGTTTCGTTGTGAACTTCATCAATTAGCTGATAGGCCATTTCCAGCGCATCAGCAGTGAAAGGAATCAACGGAAGGAAAAAGATCCAGCCAGTGCCACCTGTATCAACTTTGTCGTGTCTAGCTCCCAGCGTTTTTCTAAGCAGAGTGTCATTTAGGGATGAATCGCCAACATGGGCAGCTTCAACCAAATTAGCGATCACATCAGGCCCAGGATAATTACCTTCAGTTACCGAATTCGATGTCACATTTGTAAATACCTGCGAAGATTCGCACAATTTTTTAATCAAACCGATTCGTTGCGAGACATCGTCAGATAGACCGTCCACACACAAGTGAACGGTATATAATCCGTCACTACCGCCATAGGTTGAGTTGGCCGTGGTGTCATAGATCTTCAATACGCCGCTACTCAGGCCGTTAGCCACCCATTTCTTCAATGTTTGTATTGCTGGTGAAAGCAACTTTCGGCTGAAGTTAAATCGGACTACATGTGTACTTTCAGGGCGGGTATGTAGTTTTATTACCCCTGCCGTAACAACACCAAAACTAGATTGCGTAAAAAACTGCACTAATGAGGGGCCTACACCATGCGGGTATATAGGCGTTTCAACACTTCCGGGCCACCAGCCAACACGGATGATTTTTCCCGTCGGCAACAGGACTTCAATGCCGACAAGGTCTTCAGTTCGTTGATGACGAAGTCCCACCCCTCTGTCCAAGGCATTGCCGAGGAAGCTGGAGTGAGCGGAAGATGCTGTAATGTTCAACATTTTTTGGGTGCCGATTAACAGCTCAGACAGTTCGCCTTGGGTCACGCCAGGCTCAATAATTGCCCAGCCTTGGTCTGTATCAATTTTCCGTACTGCATTTAATTTTTGTAACTCAACAAGGTAGCTACCGTCCGCAACATCCTCCCTAGAGCCCAGGCCCCAGTTGTACCCAATGCTGACAGGATGCAGCCGGGTGTTAGGAAACTCACTTGCACCTATCACTATTTGCTGGAGGTCTATGAGTGAGTTTGGACGTAAAATGCCTTTAATTTTTCTACGTCGAAAAGCACTGACGTTATCTGGTAGCCGTTTTGCCCTGACAACGCACTCACCATCTACACGCGATGCAATATAGCTAAGGAAATCTTCTTTCATGGTATTCTCTTATGTTGAAAGGTTGGTGTTTCAGAGTTTGGTTTTGACGTAACTTAGTTGGTCACTGAAAGTGCCATCTTGATTAATTAGTCTGTGTTTACTGACTCCTTCATGTACATAGCCTGCCTTGAGCGCGACTTTTTTGGAGGCCACATTTTCGGGTTTAACTCCTAATTCAAGGCGATTAAATCCTCCATCAGTCATCAGCCACTCAGAAAGCAATTTCAGGGCCTGAGATGCATACCCCTTTCCTCTGAACCCTGAAAAAACGCCGTAGCCAACATCACCAACCTTGGGTGGCACTACAGGCCGAAGGCTGATCCGACCAATTAATTCTTGTGTCTCATTTTCGAAAATAGACAGCATCATTTTTTCCCCCAGTAGCCAATATAGGCCTGCCAGACGGCAGTCTTTATCAAACTGAGAGAATGGGATGTCAGGATAGATAGACCAAAAACGAGTGACAGAGTCGTAGTGGTCTTGGAACATACGATGCCCATCGGGTCGGGCTGAAATGCGTAGCGTTACCACGCCATCGGTAAGGCCTTCTTGCGGGAATGGAGTGAAGGATTCGTGACCAGATTTAGCGCTGGAATAATGCAGTTCAACAATATCGATATCAGCGCCCCTGGGATCTTTAAACGCTATCAATCCACTGGGACTGAGTCCGGCATTCAGCGCTGCGGCTACTGCTGGTAGATTGTCTGAGTGAATTAGGCTCAGAACAGTTTTTCCTGCCTGCTCAAGCTCAAGAAATTGAGTCGTGAGTTTTAAAAATGCAGCCTCTGGGTCTGAGCACTCCCCCAGGGAGTGATAGATGACATTGTTAGAAATGGGATGTTCACTGAATAGAGACATTACACCATCGGAATCGCTCATTTGAACAACCCTGTGATGCATGTTTAGTTTATCTAAGACGTGCTGAGTGCTGTTACATAGCGGTGCGGAAGATGCATGATGTAAGAAATTCATCGTTAAACCTGTGAGATGGTTGTTTTGGCTAGGACGCTCAAAGCATATAGCCAATTCTTACAGGTTTAACCTACACAACAGGGTAGTTTTTATGGGGCAGTGGTATTAATGACCTTTGTGGCGACTTCCAGTTCGTCAATGGCAACGTTGCCTAGAAGGAGACCTAATCGGGTTGTAAGATTTAATTGGTTATTTGCATACAGCCAAGCCATTGCTCCCATACAATAGGATTCACGGCCTGAAGACTGATACTGCCCTTCCTCTCTGTCTTCAGCACCGCCCTGGTAGGTTGTCTTGTGGCAGAAAAAAACCTCCTGATCAGAAGAAAGCAATGTGCGCTTAATGTCATCCAGACGGCCCTCTGTCAACGGGATCCCTCCCGTCGTTCTGAACGGACAATTTGCGCAAGGTTTTTTAACGGCAAACAATTTTTTAATGTTCATTTCTGTTCCGTATAAATAATCGATGCACCTTTCCAGCGGCGAGTAGTGTTGAGCATGAAGTTAGGGTCGATACTGCGGACCGCCTCGGCCATCATTCGTGGTAAATCGTGCTCCACACCGACAATGTCGAGAGACATACAAAGGCCGGAAGCGTACTCGTTCAACAGCGTAGCAGCCAGCTCTGGTGTTGATACGCCGCGCTTGACTTCATCTTGCCGGACGGCCAGAACACCACCAAATTGGGCATAGACATCGCGCCGAATAGCATCAAGCAAGTGCGGCCAAAAAGCGCCTTTTGGTAACTCACTTAGGCGATTCATCAAAAAAGCCTCACAAGGAAGTCAGGGGTTGACTGCTTGGTATATAGATTACCATCACATCGTTCGCCATCGAAAGATTCCCAGCCCCATGCGGGGTCAACAGAGGTTCCTTTGAGCACTCTATCAATACGTGGCAGTTGAAGAAGGGCTTCATCGTACAAGGCCTGGTTGGTTTGCTTAAGCATCGGCAAGATCCGATTACCCATTTCCCACAGGTGGAACAGGATACCTTCATTTACGCCGGGCCTTGCTATCTCGTGTAACTCAGGAAGTGTCTTATGAATGCGACTTAACTGATGTTCCCAGTTCACATAGAGATCAACCTCTGCCTTGATTGCAGTGCGGTCAGTAATGATATTTGCGCCGTATATACGGTGCATTAACACGATGACATCCAATTCACATAACCCGTCATTGAGGAAATTGAAGGTCGGCAGGTTGAAGTGCATGAACTGAAGGTAAGCAACAGCCAGATCCACCTGGTGCAAGTTCATCATGGTTTCTATTGCGTAAAAATCATCTTTTCGGGTGGCGTATGTATGGGTAATGCGAAACTTATTCATTGCTGACCGCCTATGTTCCAGTGCCCTGGGATTACATCGCTTAAACGCATGAATGGTGTGTGTTGCTCATCAGAGGGGTAGCGTTCATCCAAAGCGGTAAAGACATCATCGGCATCCAAATCCGTTGCTCGAAAATCGTCCACCAGCCGACGAACTATTTGCCCTTTCCTCTCCAATTCAGTAAGCAACAGGATGACACGACATAGGGCTTGCTTAGCGCTGGCCTGCGCGTATCGAAGTTCACATGCGGCGACATTGGCTTCAGGGCTGATTGGAATATTAAGTTGTAGATAAGCCGTGGCCGCAGCACGGTTGTGTTCAAGGCTTCTCACCAATGCCCTGATCAATACAGGCATCGCACCAATGTGATGTGGTGATATCACGATACTAAGAGCGTCACTCTTAACTATCATTTCATTGGTGATTTTCCATTGATAATCGCGGTTTTTATTGTCCTGAACATACAGTAAACGGACCAAGATCAGGACAGCCGCGATCAGCACATACATCATCATTTAACCCCGTGCTTGATGTCTATTTGTTCAGCACGCGCAATGCTCCCGGCAATCAGTTGCTCGCATTTCTCGCGACGAAAATCTGAACTTGCGCCGATCTCATCGAACTGAGTTTTTAGCTGGCCGGTGTATTTCTCAACGGTTTCCTGCATATAGTCGGTCATTGCCTGCGCCCTTTCATCAGAATCCTGTTCAGCACCTAGCGCTTTAGATAACGCCCGCTGCATTTGTCGGGCAATTTCTTTGCCGCGCGAACTGGGGCTTTCAATGTAGGCTCGGCACTGTGCGATTGCGGCGAGTACAGCGCCATGCGAGCCTGCAATTTCGCCTATGGATTCTTTCGGCAAAGGTGCAGATTGAGCCGGAATAGACCCCAGAGAGAGCACCGCGATGAATATAGCGATAGAACTTTTCATTGTTAACCTCACGGTTTCATTTCGACGGGTAAAGCCAGCACGGCAATGCGATGGATAGCCGCAGTGATTAGCGCAATGGGCACGATCGCAGTGTAAACCAGCCAGTCACTATTAAGTGACGTGTACGACCACAGTGCGAACATGGCAAGGGATAGCATGGAAGTGGCAATCATGATGCTGACATTGCGGAACACGGCCAAGACGACGGCCTTGAAGTTGCTGAACAACGCCCCTTCACAACACACTACAGCCCCCACGAACATGATCATCATTGGCAGGACGAGCAAGGTCGTGAACGTCACCAGACTGTACATGTTGAAGTAGACTGGGAACAATGAAAAGAACCCCTGGGACTGAACGGCTGGAGGGGTTGATAACGGTACTGGTACTTGAGCATTACTTGCGGCAGCGCTGGCTGTCGGCATGTAGAGGCTGAGGCACCAAAGCACAAATACCAGCAAGAGTGTGGCAATAAGGCCAGTAAACAAAGTCACAATCAGGTTCCGAATGTGATTTTTAAATGGCAGTCTTTTGCCCGTGATTTTCTGTTGTGTCAGGGTCATCATCACCAGCGAGGTGATGAAAACAGGTTGGAGGATAAAAAAGCCGATATCGGCCATAGAAAGCCGCTGCATTAGCAAAGAAAGCAATCCTCCGCCGATAAAGGTCGGGACTATCAACATGAGCAAACCGTAAGGGCTCAAAAAGGATTTACACGTTTCGGTGAAAATGGATTTGATCGAACGGGTGCTAACTTTCGCGTGTCGCATTTTGGACATTGGACATCCCTTATTTGAAGGTTGGTTATTGGCCGCAACGCTTTTGAGGCGAAGCGTGGGAAATAACATTGGTGAGGTCACGGCGCTTTCGGCGGGTATTGAGGTCAACAACGTTGGAGTTAGAGGTTGTTGAGAGCAAGGCGGTCCGTTCGGCAGGACGATAGGCCTTAAGAGTAACGCCCTGGAATGTTAACGGGACTCCCTCCCCACCATCTTCATTGCAACGCCCCCCGGCGAGTTCATGCAGTTTCATACGCTGCTTCACATCCGAGGCTTTACGGCGAAACTCGTCCATGCTCTGACGGTCAGCCAGGCACTGGGCCAGATCTTCGTTGCTCAATGTGAAGCGGTATACCACCAGCTTTAACCAATATTTAAAGTTACCCATGACTCTTCCTAAATGGTTTCGAATGGGTTAATTGTCTCATGCAACTACTGCTGACAAAGAATGCAAAGGAGATCGAAATGACCTCCTTTTCTTTCAGAATTTCAACGCAGAATGGAGGATGATTTATTTCGAGGCTGTCATTGATAGGTACTTTTTACACTGCTGGTGGACACGACCGGCAAGAATGATCGAGGCGCTATAGTCGAGAACATCTAACCCAAAATGATAGAGCGTTTCATCGTTAGTCGGCTCAAACCAGCGACGAACGCCACGACGGCCAACTTTCAAGAACCAGGAGATACCTGTGGCTTTGTCATGTTCGATGAAGAGTCTTTCAGCCCCCTGCTCATCGGTGATGATAAACCCTGCCCCTTGCGGGTAGATAAGGCCTGAAGCACCAGGAGGAATGCAAGTTGATTCATTGGCTGAGAAAGCCAGTCGCTTTCCACGCAAATTTACAAACTGAGTCACGCTATTGTCCTGAAGAAAAATGAACAGCAGATAAAAAAAGGCAGGCATTGGAACCCACATGCCTGCCTATGTGTGACGTCATTTTAAGATGAGGTGAACCTGTGACGAAGTAAAATGGGCGACAAAACGCGGTGCTATTTTTGCCCTGAAAAAACCTTCACGCGTGTATCTACCCGCTTGAAAACATTAACGCCTTCAGTTGATTCAGACTCGTCTTGGGTGAAAACCCCCAGAAATCGATATAGCGTTCGATTCAGTTCATCGCGCGAATGAGCCATTACGATGCGGTAACACCATGTTTCCTTATAGTTACGCTCAGGATTAAGGCTTTCTTCCCTTATCAGATCGCCATTAATGGAAAGTGAATTATCCCATTCTCCTGCCTTGTATAAACGTGGAAACCAAACCATCACATCCCCGGTCAACCCTATTGCTTCTACAGCGGCTTTGGGTAATCGCCAGCCTCCTGATTGATGGTGGCCTTTATCTCCATAGCCAAAGCACTGTAAAGCATCACGATGATATCTGAATACAGCGTAAGGTCCCGCCTCCAGGAAACCTGCATCAATATGTTTTTGAGCAGTATAGCGTTCTTCATAGTCCCAGGAGAGGAACAAACCTTGCATTTCCAGCTGGGCTTTTCTATCCCTGACGAACTGGATAAATTCGTCAACGAGTTGATTGATGGCATCCAGGGTTAGGTTATTGGTCGGAATGCGTTTTTCAATAAATCCGGTCGCTTCCAAAATATCTAACCGACGAATACCGTCAGCCTTTTTTGCATCATCGCTGTCATGGTGTGCTTCGTCTATCTCAAGATACAGCTTAAGTTGAGGGAAAAGCAGATCAGCAAGGTAAATCTTTCCAGATTCTCCTTCCTTACGGATGCACTGCTGGCAAACGAACTCAAGCTGCGGATCATCCAACTTGTGAAAGATTCTATTAATGATGTAGTGCTCCCAGCGCTTGTGTGAAATTTTTGATAATGCTCGGAGAACGTAGTCGGTTTTACTCATAGGTTTACCAGTGCGGCCGTTATGGCAAATCCCATTAACGGCCGAGAATATTAATGGAAATCAATAGTAAATAGTCTAACTTGCACTCCAGTTCCTTCAAAGGCATTTTCATATTGGCCGACCTGATGTACATCACACTCACGATCTATCAACGCCTGAATACTTTCGTCAGTAGCGCTTCCAGGTAAGATAACCACAATACGCCCTTCACTCTTAACAAACTGCTGCGCATGCTGTAGGTGCAATTTCCAACGATTGTCGGAGTATGGAGGATTCATTAACACACGCTCAAATAGGCCCAGTTGCGTTACCGTGGTACTGAGGAAATCTTGCTGGTGGGTATCCCAGCGCAAGCGAGAGCACATGGCTGCGACATTGTTTGCCTCGACCCCGATCACCTTAACACCTTCTGGCAAATTGCGAAGTAGCGCACCAAAGCCGATGCTGGGTTCAAGTAAAGTATCACCCTCACGCGGGTCGCATTCGTCCATAGCCGCTTTCTGGAGGTCCCCCGTTGTAGGGTAGAACTGATGTGTTTTTTGGTCGGGCAAGGTACCACTGATTGCGATCGCTTTAAACGCGTCCATCGGCCAGAATTCAAACTCGTAGACTTCAGGCTTTACCTCCACCGCGCCAAGGATACGGAAGATACTATCAAGTTCCTTTTTTACCAAGTCGGTGTATTGGTATGGTCGGGGCATCACGATAGTAAATGGAGCCGCACCATATTGCTTCGCACTGTGTTGGTTGTTTCGGGCCATTTCAGCCAATTCTGTGCAGGTTGGGAACGCAATCCGGTAATCAATTAAATCGCCCGTGTATTGCGTGTTTCGAGGTGCCTTGTTGGTTTTTCCTCTCTCTTTGAATTGAGGGATGAGGCCTGGCATACGGTAAGCCAGTACCGTATTGAGGTCATCGCAAACAGTCTCGGAGACCTGAATATGTACATTGCCGTTAAGGAAGCCTTTACAGGTCAGCGCGCCACCGTCTACCGATATCCATTCTCCCACGTTACTGCTGAGGGATTGCTCCAACGCCCACTTATTCACGATTTCAGCGCCAGGACGGCCTTGCATGAGGCCGATGATTTTACGCAGATCGCTGAGGTAATCCATATTGTCATAACCGCGTTTATAGTCGCGGCATGGCAGGCAATTGGTGATCACCATCTTCGGACTAAAACCTTGAGCCTTGTTAGTTTTGTGAAACACTGACAGTTTTTTGAATACGCCTTCGACCATTTCTGCGAAATAATCTTTTTTCTCAGTGGTCAGGCTTTTTGCAGTGGCGAGCACATTCTCTTCTGTGAAGGCAACAGGCCGTAGGGCGGCAAGTCGATCTGGAGATGCTTTGCGCCACTGCCTAAGCGTGTTGTACCACTCGTCTTTCCGGGCGGTTGGCATAAAATTACGTACACCAGTGAGATCCAATACTTTTTGCCAGAAGGACTCATCCAATGCGCAGGTGGCTCGCTGGAGATCAAACAGACAATCAACGGCCAATGTTGTCCCTATCGAGTTGTTACATCCGTCAGTAAAATAACGAAATGCCTGGCTATGACGTTTACCCATAACGACGAGGTGCAATGAGTCAATTTCGCTACGTGCATCGTGGTATTCTGCGAGTAGTTGCGTAAGTGCGTTGAACAGACGAAACCCTTCGTGTGGGGTTATACCGGCATGATGACCATCTATAGCTTGATACAGAGGAAGTATCGGCTGAAATTCAGTGGCGGGGTTGGGTTCGTAGATGGCTAAACTTGTCATGGGGTACCTCACTGGAAATAGAATTATTATCCGGTGGGACTAACCGCTGACGAAGGGAAAAAGTCAAAAAAAAAGCCTCGTCCTAACGAGGCATCTATTAAAATGAGGTACTACTTATTATCTCTCAACACACGTCGTCTTCAACATCCTCACCGAACTCATCGAAACAAACCCGCGTCGGGAGAGCGACTCCTTTGGGGCGAAACGTATGATGGAGCTGGAGGTTGTTCAAAAACTCTGCTTGTATGAGTATTTTTATACTGTTACGTAGAGTATCTGAGGTCGGGTTTAAGATCCAGCCACATTTTACGCGTATACCACGTTTATTCGTGATCAGCGCGGTGCATTCACTTTCATGATCGGACTCTTGATTGCAGTTCGGGCAAAGGAATACCGGCGTAGAGCCGCCTTCCATGAGGGCCTCGCGAAAGTCTTCAGCGGTCGGCCAGATATAAGCATCGCAAATTTCCGGCAGACGCTGCTCGTTATAGAACTGAGCCGGTGCATCATGACCTCGAATACCCTCCAGTGACTGAAGGATCCGCTCTGGCGAAAGAGATAACACATCGCTGTATTCTTCCAACTTCGCGTAGGTCGTGTTGCGCATTATGGTCACAGTTAACACGTCCGCGCCCGATCGCAAGGCTACATTTTCAAGCGCCTGAATAGCTCCCTCAACCGAGTTCGGTGGTAATTGGGTATGAATGCGTTGCGCTATCAGTGACTGGCTCATTTTCACTTCCTCAGGAATGGTTGTAATGCCGATTTTACTTCGGCTTGTGCCGCTGACTGAATTTTCCAGGTACTACAATTTGCTGCTCATGGTTAGGCCATCACTTGTCGGGATGTCAAAGCACAGGGCATTTCCAGACTGATATTCGTAGTCACCCATCAAATAGCAAAGTTTGAAATTCCCGCGATGGTACTGGCGCAATTCAAGCGGCAGACCCGGATTGGGGAAGATCTGTAGCTGAACAGTAAATTGGCCTTTTGTGGTCTGGAAATCAGTCTTCAAACCAGTGCCCGTTTCATTTGAGGCTCGAACAACAGGCTGCGTGACCGTGCCAACATCCCAGGTGGTGATCAAGGTTGTCGAACGCAAGTAATAAATCACGGAAAGCCCGGCCACAAGCAAGACCAAAAGAAATGCAATCAGGAACTCCCTTGACGTAATTGTGTACGACCAGTGTTTTTGCTTTTTGCGCGTGTTTTTTTTACGGCGCGGAGCTCTTTTAGGAGGCCGCTCAGGAGTAGTCATAAAAACCTCTTTTTAACTTTTCGTGGCAATTTTTAAGCCAGCCAACATGTACATCACTTGAATTTCACTCAAGGTGCTTAGGTTTAATTCTTGTATATATCTACATATCCCTTCCGGGGTTTCAACGATCGGCATGCCAGGCAATACACCTCCACCAGCACGCTTTGCGAGATGCAAACCTGCATAGAGATGTTTGATCTGATGAGAAGAAAGCGCCGATATATCCAGGTGTGTCAGATAATCCCGCTGCCGCTGAATGCTATAGCGTTCGCGGACATCATACTCATCAGGTAGTGCAACAACGCCTTCTATGCTGGTTGCTGTGAATTTATCAAAGGGAGAGGAAATGCCAGCAACAATGAACCGTTGTTCGGCAACATTAACGACCTCACCTTTGGAAAGATGACCGTCCTGGTGCTGAATGAATACCGTGGATCCGGTATACAGGTTACCTGTCCAATATCTATAGGATTGAGACATTCCACGCCCCCTTTAAGTGATCTCACAAATACATGATATCAGTAGTTCAGAATCGACAAAGCCCGAACAAGTCGGGCTTTCATTTGGTTTATTCGAATTGACCGTCGGAGATGGTCTCCGATATATCTATCGCGAGATCGTTATCGCTGATATCTGCCAGGCGCTCGTAGCGGTAGAGCGGGATATTCAGGTGGCTGAGCAGGCCAATCAGAAATGCACTGTTCTCAGATTCGGCCAGTCGCTCTTCAGTCAGCATGACCAGTACAATTTCGCCGCTATGCACATCGCTTAGAACAAAGTTAAAGTTCATTCGCGACATAAACTGCATGGCACTTTTGACGTCCAGACTTTGGCTCTCAAAATCCTTTTCTTCGGCCTGAATAATGTCGGTCACTCTGACGCGTGGTGCAACCGCATATTGGTCGGCAAACATCTCAATCAGGCGAGAGTACAGATTGCTGGCATCGCGCGGGAGAATAAATTTATGGCGTTTGTACCCAACGTAAATGGCCGGAGTCAGTTCGTCATCACTGGATATCACGCCTTCGTGATCTTCCCTTTGATAAATTCGCTCACCCGTTTCGGCATCAATGGGAAACAACTCGTCGAGCGTTGGCTTCCGGCTCCCCTTTTCGCCGCCCGGTTTTTTTTCCGACTTCCCGGTAAAAAACAGTAAGTAGGCCAACCCTAATACACCTGCAATAAATACGGCCAATCCAATCATCTTGAAAGACATGACGCACCCCCGTGCCTGTCTTGGTGAGTAATTCCTGTTATACCGGCCTGACCGCAATGTCGTTGCGGATCAGGTAGTCAGCCAGGTCCCTAAGTGAAGAAACGCCCAAGTCCCGCAGTACCGCAGGCGGGCGCTCTTTATTAATTTCGGCTTCACGCGCTTTGCGGACATTCTGCAAATATCGATACATCTCTTCCGGCAAAGTCATGGCTTTGGCACTCAACAGCGGGTAATCGCTGCGGGCAAACCACGCTTCATAGGCCGCATCCTTGCGAACGTGATACATGGAGGGATCCATTTGCCCCTCGACGGGCGGTTGCCAAGTATCGTCATTGCGCTTCTTGCGCTCCGTGGATAAGAACCAGGTTTCGAAAAATTGCTTTACCACGCTATCAGTTACGCTCATGGATTTTCCTTGTTGTACCACGGAGAGAAGTCTTCAAAATTCCAACCTCCCTCATCTTTGAGCCATTTCACGGCCAGAAAACGGAAGGGATAGTGTTCTGCTGCAAGCTTTATCTTGACTCTCGCGTCCTCTTCCCAATGCCCTTTCACTTCATGCACCTCCAGATCACCCGAGGTCAGCATGACGAAAAAGTCCGCTGTATACGTTGTTTTGTCGGCAAGGCGCAGTTTGATTGATTCGAACTTGAACCAGGCGACTTCACCAGCATGCATACGCCATTTCAGATGTTCGGCGTAGCGTGCTTCTGTTTTATTCATTGTGCCCGTTCGCAACCGCCCCAGCGCTTGGGTCCGTAGCTTTGCTGTCAACTCTGCGGGTGCAGACTCAAGGCTTTGCTGGATGGGCGTTACAGGCTGCACGTCTTTCTTTGGTACCGATTTTGAACTCGCGCTCCGGCCCATTCTCTGTTCGTATTCGCGTTGCTGTTCTTCAGTCCAACGAAGCATTAGACGTTACCTTCGGTTTCGATTACCTAATTCATACCCGGTATGGTTACACGTTATTCGTCGTCATCCAGCTCGCTGTTATCGGCCGCCTCACCACTTTCATCGCCTTCCTCTTTGTCACCCCCGTCAGCTTCAGTTGAGGACTTAGCTTCCCCGCCGAACGCAGCAATTAACTGATCAAGGAGCTCCATAATGACTCCGGTAAACAAAACGAAGTCTGCATCAAACCTCTGCACTTCATCTTCACGATCAATATCATCGTTTTGCTCAATGAGGGCGTCAGCAAAGTTCAGCCTTGAGATGACAAAGCTGTCGTTGATGACGAAATTAAGTTGCTCCATCCAGCTCATCGCCAGCTTAGTGACCAACTTGCCAGCTTCGATGTGGTTAGCAATCTCATCGCAAACCAGATCTTGTCGTTTTGTCGTCACAACGCCACCGTCTTCCAGAATAGCTTCCAGGGTCGCTTCATCGCACAACGCCAGGCCTGGAGGCAGCTCGGAAGAGCGAACCCACTCGGTCAGCTTCAGCTCAACCGGAGTTTCTAACGTGAAAGGTATGATAGGCAGAGTGCCCAGTGTTTTACGCAGGAGCGCTGCCGCGTCTTCAGCGCGTTTAAAGCTGGTGGTATCCACTATGATCAGCCGGGATTTGGGATCAATCCACATGTTCATGTTGGCGTATTTACTCAGTGCTTTGGGTAGCAATTCCCCTAGCACCAGGTCGTTCAGCGCTGAAATTTCTGTGCGTTTCAGACGACGATTTTGCTCTTTTTCCAGCTTGGTCACACGCTGGCGCACGAGCTCTTTTACCGTGGCCGGAGGAATGATTTTGCTCTCGTTACGCTGAGTCAGCAGAATGAGGCCATTCGCCTGGTGAGTAAGCTCTTCGTACTCTTCACCCAGCGGGCTGACCCAACCAGTGCGCGCCATATCCTGCGGGCCGCACGGCTGAAACATGAAGGGTTTCAGTTGTTCTGTGATGTTACTGAAGTCAATCTGGCGGGTGATGCGGTACACCACGACACTTTTGGGACGAAAAAGAGGCATAGCTCCCTCACTATGATTTTTAATCAGAAGGGGCTTGCCCTTTGATTTTTGTTTTGACAGGTACTGGATGCGGTCACGAATAGCCAATTGCACCCAATACACCACATTGTTGTCTTTGATAAATTCAAGGTATTGGCGACTAGCTTCAGCAGGGTCATACCGGTGAATGATGGCAATTTCATCGCAGAATCGCTCAGTTAGAGGATCCTTGAGCGGTGGAATTTCAAACACCGGCACGGTCATGCTGAGGTCTTGCCGGAAGATACAGCCCGACGGATAGCGATAATTTCATTCGCCTTTTTCCCTTCCCCCGTTCCGTTATAAACACTGCGTGGGGCAGAAAACCCTTTAACTGCGAATCCGGCATACATCTCGCGGATGTTCTCGGCATCATGGCTGGAAGCCACCACATGCACCCCTTCCTCCGGCAGAGTATTCAAAATGCCCACCAGCTCGCGTTGTTGGGCTTCAGAGAATCCGCTTGCGTGATAACCTGTAAATTTGCCCGGATTGACATAAGGCGGGTCACAGTAGACCACGTCACCTTCACCGGCCAGTTTCAGCGTTTCTTCATAGCCTGCGCAAAGCAGATCCACATTTGCAAGGCGGTCAGCCATGTAGCGGATTTCTTTCTCTGGCAGATAGGGTTTGCGGTAATCGCCCCAGGGTACGTTAAACTCCCCTTTACGCTTGTTGTACCGGCACAGACCACGATACCCGTGGCGGTTCATGTAGATGAACATCGCGGCCATACGGACTGGCTCAGCTGTACGTTCGTTAAATTCTTTACGGATCGCATCGTAGTGTTCGCGAGTACGGCACGTAGCATAGAGTTCAGACAGTGCAGCAATAACGCTTTCAGCAGCGTTGCGGATGGTGTCGTAAGTGTTGATTACGTCGGCGTTGATGTCAGCCAGTACGTAGTTTGAATACGCGGTATTCATCATCACTGCACCCGAACCACAGAAAGGTTCGATCAGACGGGCACCCTTTGGCAGCGCCAACTTCAGCTGAGCCATGACGCCTTGCTTACCCCCAACCCACTTCAGAACTGTATTCATTATTTCACCATAGAAAGCGGGCAACCCCACGTTGCCCACATGAATGGATAAGGCTTACTTGATGCCGTTTACCAACGCTTTGCGCTCTTCGACGAGATTACGGTTCTCATCGTGTGCCAGGAACGCTTCAAACTTCTCTGGATAACGGACGGCCAGCTTGACGATATTGGTTTCCAGAATACGGCCATAATGGATACCGGAGGCCGATGGGAAAACACCCAGGCTATACCAGTTCAGGTCGCCGAACTCTTCAGACAGGTTAACCAGGTCCAGCGACTGTCCTTCAATCGTGTTCACCAGCGCTTTGCAGATTTCTGCGGATTCAGTAAACACACCCAGAGAGGCATGCAGAATGCGCGAGTCGATTGCACCCAGGGAACCGAGGCCGATATTGTGTGCTTTGCCGTCAAAACCAGTCATCATCATGGTGTTGGTGTCGTCATGCAGCTCATCAGCGGAAATGGACTCCGGCGAAAGCGTGCCGATCAGGTCTTGCAGGTCGGCCAGGCCTTTTTTAAAGCGATTAATGTCAATCGGTTTACGGTAAAAAATACCTTTTTTAAACTGGTCCAGCATTTCACCCAGTGAGTGAGCCGCTGACAACAACAGATACAGGTGAGGCACACTCACGCCGCTGATGTTAGGGATCACCGATTCGGTGCGAAGGGCTTCTTCATGGTATTGCTTCAGTTCCACGTAAAATCCTCAAGTTTCTTTATTGCTGGTGGAGCAAGAGGTAACTTTTGAAAAATAAATGTTACCCATGCGGGAGAAAGTGCTCTCATCATAACCGTTGACGTTTCCCATTCCCTTCGAAAAGGCGGTCAATTTGTCGTTGTTTTTCAGTGGGAAATGCCAGCAGCTTTGCACGATTGACGTGCGATTGCTTTTGGTTAACAAAACAAACAGTTAGTGCGACTTGTTAGAATCTGACTGGCATGATGATGTCGCAGCAGTCATCGCCGAAGCCGATTTCCAACCCTGTTACCGTGTCTTTCAGGGCAACAGTTATTTCTGTTTCTTCGTCTGAATGTGAGATCAAGCTATTCAGTGCGCGAAGCAGGTATTCGCAGTTGATGCCGATTTCAATTTTGTCTTCCTGCTCCCCTGCCACTTTTTCGATATCCAGCACTTCCTTGCACTCGATCAGGTTTTGATTAGGGGACTTAATCATCAGCGCATTACTTTTGAAAACGAATACGCCTGTACTGTTCGCATTCTTACTGACTGCGCCTGCATTGATGAGCGGCAGCGCACGGCTTAATGCGTCACGGAGCACCAAGGCATTTATGCTGAACTTCTCTGTATTGTGCTTAACAACACCTGCAACACGATGCCAATCGGGATAGCTGCCATTAATCAGATTGGAGACCAAGGTGACATCACCCAGGTTAAAGGTCAGGTAACTTTCGCTGTAGTCAATACGGAAATTTCCTTGGTTTGCACCCAGCAACTTCATGAGGATAGGACATACTTCGATCGGCAGGATGACCCCAGAAGAAGTCCCAGACAGAGATGCAGGGGCTACTGGTGTCACGATCTCTTCTTGTGGTTCGTTCGTAAACAGTACGTCTTGAGTCATTACAGACATTCGGTGCCCATCGGTCGCGACGGCGTTGAAGGTATTTTTATCCAGACTCAGGAAAACCCCATTCATGTAATGGCGAACGTCATTCTTACCCGCAGAGTGCATGACACGTTGCAAGGTTCGATGCAGCATATTGGCAGGGAAAGTGATGCTGTACTTGGCTGTCAAATCGGACTCGTCTACAACCGGGATTGTGTCCATACACAGAGGAATGTTGTAAGCATTTTTGCCGGTACGAATGATGAGGCGATTTCGGTCTTGGTCGCATCGTACATTCACGGTTTCTTCACCTTTCATGTTACGGAACAAGGTGCTGATATGGGTTGCAGGTACAGAGGCCACCATATCACCGTTGGCTTTATGGACCACTCCACGGGAGATCACTTGCCCGGTATTGTAATCAACACCGAGCGCGCTCAGGTTGTCCCCTACCAGGGTCAGGGTCAACATTTCCAATACTTTGAACTGAACGTTACCACGCTTAATGATCATGCAAGGCGCATCGATGATACGCAGCATGTCATTTGCAGAGATGTCGAAGCCTGGCAGATCTTTGAAGGTACGCTTCTTTGGTGCCGCTTGCTGATTCAGAGTTGTGGTCATGTCGGATCCCTATAATTTAGTAAGTAGTCATAATTAGACTACCTCGACCCAAACTGGTGACGAATAGCAAAACAGCGAATTATTTAGGATAAGTGAAGTATTATGGCTTCACAAAATAAATGGGGTCACTTGACCCCATCGCCTTCTGTTAACGCAGACAATCCGCCATAGTAAAATATCCGAGCCGCCGCATCATGTCGTACATCTGGCGGGCTTTACCGTTAGGACCTTCGTGCTTACCCAATTTGTAGATCAGAACGCGCATCCCCATCAACACACTTTCTGTATCGGGTTCACCTTTGAGCAGGGGCTTATCTGTATTCTCCAGCCAGGCTCCGTGCTGTGCAAAATGCAGAATATCCCCGGCCAGTAATTCAGGCTGCTGTAACATAAGATGGCAAGTAGTGAGTGCAAACTGAGTTGCTTCGGCTTCACTGACGTTCAATGTAATTGCCAGATCAGCCGCTGAATTAACGGTCATAGTGCATTCCTTTCCCATGCCTCTGGGTTCCCTCCCAGCGTCAGCACCAACGCCTTGAGTCTTTCCGTTTCCGCATCCGCTTCCAGTCGTTCAGCACGAAGGCGCTCATTTTCAGCTGTCAACTGCTCGTTAGCCCCACGCTCAGAGTTAACTTCATCTTGAAGTCGCTTGAGTTCAGCCGGATTGTCTCTGTCTTGCTTGGCTTTTTCACGGTAGAAAGTCAGTTGCTTGCCGAATGAGACGTTCAGTTGCTGGAGGGCATTAAATTGGCGCAACAAACCTTGATAGTCAGGAGCCGGGGAATAGCTGCCTTTGTAATCACCGGACAGGTTAGCCAGCGTTGAGATCAGCTGTGTGATGAGCTCTGAGGGGGCCGTGACTTTTCGCAGATTGTCAGCACAGACCCCTTTCTCTTTCAGCGTCTCAAGTGTTTGGTTCAAAATCGACTTCATGTTCATGATGAATTACTCCGGTTGCTGATGTTGAAAAAAGTTCACTCACCTACGCGAGCATTATGCTGACCAAGGTTTACCCACCGCATCTAATGCGGCGATAACGGTTTGACGATAGGCGGCAACTGCCCCCGCGACCTGTGCGGTATAGACCCTGTCAGAAGATAAATCGACGGGTTGGTTGATGTGCTCCACCAGACGATCCAGCGCCGCAATTAGGTGCGTGACATTCTCATAGCCAAAATCACTGTCTGCCCGGTCATACAGGGCGATGACGGCATGGTGATGTTCGCCATGCTCTTCGAAGTGCTCGCGAAATTCGTCAGCCAACGCACGCATCGTAGCGATAGCGGAATGCGTTTCGGGTGTCAGCAATTGCGATGCCGGTTGTTTCAGGCGAGCATGGTGGCAGCGGACCCAGGCATTCCATTCCACGTTGAGGTCGATACGTTCAGAGTCATCATCATCATCGACAAAGCCTGCGGCTACTAGCTCAGCGGCCGTGGCGTGGTTGATGTTTAAGCGCGATTGCAGATCCTGTATGAACAACTGCCGCAGGTTCAATAAGCATGGGTCTTTCATGGTGTGTCCTTCTGGATAATTTGAGATAGCATAACGTGGGTGATATGGCTCACGAAATTTTTGCGTAGAAAACCCGCTGGTTTAGCGGGTTGATGATCTGGCTGGGTTACTTGGGGCCACTAAAGGTGTTTTCGATAACTTTCTGACTGCGTTCAACCCAGTCGCTGCTGTTTTCACAGTTAACGTTGGCTTCGAATACCTGGCGTGCGGATGTGTACATGGGGCTGTTGTACCCCCCACGATTGGCAAGCATGACGCGGATGCCGTTGAGGTAGGGATAAATCGGGTCCTGCAAGATAGTCTGATCCACATCACCAGCTTGCTGACAATGCTGGGTGCGCATTTTAATAATGTCCTGAGCAACCTGTAAGCACTCAGGGCAGCTGGCTTTGTAGGATTGGAATTCTGCCATTGATTTTCCGGCAACAGGTCGCCCACTCGCATTGGTAGGAATTTCAGCAAAGGCACTGGTCATACACAATGCGGCAATGGCTCCGGCCAGAAATGGTACGCCACGGATACGTTTAAACATGTTTTTTCACCTTGTTAATGTTCACCCAGACGGGTAGCTCGATCCTACTACGGACATGATTTCCACTCGCCCGAAAAGGCCAACAAAACGAGGACTAAAAACGATGACATGGAGCCAGGCTAAAGATAGCTTATTCATATCGTATATGATTAGGCGTAAACATGGAAAACACCACGCAACACCGGAACTCATCGTTACAACAAGACGTAATGTACGTATTGCTTAAAATTAGGGCGCGTAACAGCAATCCAATTCCTTTCACAGCCATCTTCTCGATCCTTAACAAAGGCCGTTCCCGTGAGGTAGAACGCCCCAATTTGCGCATATCTTGTAGAACGTTGGTGGAGCGAAGGCTGTTGCTCAAGTACCGTGACCCACGCTCACTAAAAGTCGCGTACACATTAAGCGAGATTGGCATTGAATTGGCAGAGACTATCCGCAAAGGGCGCGAGGACGAATGAGGAAAAGAAGACCGGCACAGGGCGTGCCGGTTCAAAGGCTAACCTAAATAACGACGGCTAATGGAAATAACACTGCGACGACGAGCTGGTAATAAAGCTGCTTGCTTATCAATTACACGCTCGGCATTATCGACTTGAAACTTCACGCGGTAGCCCTTCCCTATCAGCGCTCGCCGCATGTGTCTGTCCATTTGGTCACGCGACCAGCCGAAGGCAAATTCACGATCACCACCACTACCAGATTGAGGCCCAGCGATGATATCGCGGACCCGTTGTTTCAGAAACTGACCACGAAGGCCGTATCCGGACAGCTTCCGGCGTAGCTTTTTAGTCGTCATTGAGTGCGTAGACTGTCCGTTTTTCACGTTATTTCTCCACTTGTTACGCCCAAGGGGCTAATTGATACGTTGGCCTGGCATTGGATTCGATCTGTCTCCACGTAGTGAGGCTTTGATAATCCCTATGGATTGCTCAATGCCACGGGTATCTTGCCCTTTATTGGCAAGGATGTGCTTTTGCTCATTCAGCGCCATGATGGCATTTTCAACACCAGCACTAAACACGTCAGTCTTCACCTTTTCAGTGGTGATAACACCATTGGTGACAGCCTCAAATCCATTAACGATTTCGTTAAGTGCCAATGCGCCTTCTGGCTCAAATTGTTGGTAGTTGTGTAAGTCAATGAACGGCAGCAGGTTATCCAGCAGGCCGCGTAGCGCATAGAACATTGTCAGCAGATACAGGTTGTCATTCTCAGTCGAACTGTTATCGGCGATTTTTTTTGACAGTGTTTCTTGGGCTTTCGCGTTATACCGAGTTGCCCAAGCCTCACTCACGCAAGCCAAGAAGCGTTCCCCTTCTTGTTCGGTCGCTTCCAAACTCGGGACGCCAAAAGAACTTGGTAAAGCCTCTCTCCAGGGGATCCGAGATAAAAACCTCCATTAAATGGCTATTTTCAGCCAGGAGGGTATGTTCATGGTGTTGAGCGCCCATCGCGAGTTCATTCAGGGCTTTAGTTGTTTTTGGGTCAATCATGCTGATTTTCCATATCAGCGGGATGCGTATGCACTGGCGCGCGGCCATGTCGCATGTGGTACAGGGTATCGCGGTGCTGTTTGGCATCCATCGTGTTATTGTTTTTGTTTCCCCAAGACAACGATGAAATTAATTTTTTGAAGAACGCTTTCAATTTAGCCTCTCTGATTTACGGCAGAATTTATTTCTTAATCAGTGATATCTGCGAGTGAAAAGTGGTAACACAAGAATGCTACCACCGGTTTAACCGCTGTCGAAACACCTTATCTCGGCAACAATCCACAATCTCCGGCAATGGTTAAAACGTCACCATTGCGGATCACAACACCAATGTTACGGATATGCTCAATCTTGCCTGCCGCACATTCACTGGCCTGCGCCATTTGCGTAACCAGCTGGGAAGATGCTGCGGTAGCCTTATCCAGTGCCGCTTCAGGGGTATTCAGGAAGAATACATAGAATGTAGCAACCGCCCCCAGCATGACCATCATCACACTACGAAACAGCAATGACGCAACAGCAAAGCCTGCCACAGCAATCCCCGCGTAACTGAGTGCCTGGCCGATACTACCGTTGTTGAGAATGGCATTCAGTGATGCCTGTATTTCGTTCATGTCAGACTCCGAGAGATAGAAACAGTAATGCAGCCCGGAAGGCTGCATAACGGAACGATGGTGGATGTTAGAATGGTGGGTCGTCGGTATTTGGCGCACCCCAACCGCCTTGGCTGTGCTGTTGCGAATTTTGTTGCGGAGCACCCCATCCTCCTTGCTGGCCGCCAGGTGCATTATTCGGTTGATTATTTGCCTGGCGGGGGTTTTGCTGGTTCTGTTGCTGCCCGCTGGCAGGGGCTGAACCGAGCATTTGCATAGTGCCACCAGAAGCCGGATTGACTACGATCTCAGTCGTGTAGCGATCCGTGCCGCTTTGGTCTTGCCACTTACGCGTGGAAAGTTGTCCTTCGATATATATTTGCGAGCCTTTGTGCAGGTACTCACCAACAACATCGGCTAATTTTCCAAAGAAAACAACGCGATGCCACTCTGTTTTTTCTCGTTGCTCACCCGTCTGCTTGTCACGCCAGGTTTCAGATGTTGCGATTGAAATATTGGCTACAGAGCCACCATTTTGCATTGCACGGAGTTCGGGATCTTGGCCGAGATTCCCGACAATGATGACTTTGTTAACACCACGTTGTGCCATACGACTATCCTTCTGGTATTGATGGTTGACTGAATTACCATCTTTATTTTACGGATGTGCGTCAGATGACAAACCTTTAAGGGGGACAAAATGGGGTGCTTTTCCAGAAACATTCTTAGGGAAAGGAAAATAAAAAAAGCCCGGAAGCCGGGCATGGTGATCGTTATGTCTAACGAGGTAAAACACTTTTTTTATATTTAATAGTGGTGCTGGCTAACTGTATTGCATTCCCTGGTGAGGCGCAATTGCTATAGGAGTTGTGATGCCAATTCCGCAGCATGTTTTTGAGCAATATCAGGAATATCGATGGCAGAGATAAGCGCATGCTTAGCGCCGTCAGCACTGACTCCGTACACCACCCATCGTAGCGTATCGCCAGGCGCTGCAACCAGCTCATCGACATCGCCGCTCGCCGGAAGATCAATGATTTCGTTACCGATACCTTCGGCACCGTAAGCAATGCGGATAAAGCCGTGCCCTGTTCCCAGAGGCAATTCGTTAAGGACAAACTCACGTAGCGACACGAGTTCTTTCTCAGCGGTTTGTGTTGCCAGATAATGAAGGTTTGGGATGCGGCTTAAAATTTCAGCCGCACTGGCGGTGTCGCGGGTCGTGGACATCAAAATATAAGCAGCCCACAGAGCGCCAGCGTTGAATTCATTTGAAGTTAGTGTAGTCATGGGAGTCCTTATCTTTTTTGTCGCTTGAAGCTTTCGCTTCCATATTGTTTGAAATATTCAGTGAAGCCTTTATCGCTTTCACGCGTTGCAGATTCAGCGGCCGCAGTTGCTTTTCGCATGTCACGCTCGGCGACTTCTTTGCTCAGCTGCATATATCGAGTCATGTTGTCAGAACTGGGATCCGTAACCACCTCTTCATAGGCAGATTGGTAGCGTTCATCAAGTGATAACCCAAACGTGGTTGAACATCCTGCCAGAAAAAAAGCCAGAGGTAAAATGATTAATTTATTCATGTGGTTACGCCATTTTCAGAGCCAGAGTCTGTGTTTCGTTTTACAGATTTTGAGAACCAGACTCGGGCTTTCGTTTCTGATAAGGCCACCAAAGTGATGGCCGATTGAGGTTATTTGGACACAGCAGAACCGACAGACATCAGGGAACCTGCATTGATGAGACCACCAACGCTTTGCGCCAAATCAGCGGGCATAGCCACCACTTTCGCGTTAGGGCTGGTTGCCAGCACAGAGAGAGTCTCAATATAGTTGTTCGCTAACTGGAAACTCATTGCTTCGCGCCCCCCCTCAATCGTGAGTGCTTCAGCCAATTTCGACGAAGCTTTGAATTGCCCATTAGCCAGCGTTTCCAGCGCAGTAGCTTCGCGAACAGCCGATTGCTGCTTCGCCTCTGCATCCAGGATCATGGCTTCCTTCTTGCCTTGCGCCTCCATAATGGCAGCATTTTTATTACCGGCCGCGAGCTCTTCGGTCGCTTTGCGTTCACGAACCGCAGCAGCTTGCTTTTCCATTGACTTCAGCATTGAGTCGGAAGGTGTAATATCCTGAATATCCACAGTACGCAGGCTTAGGCCCCAATCAACCATCTGCACGTCCATACTCTGACGTAAACGTGCGGCCAGTTCGTCACGGTTGGTCAGCGTCTCATCGAGCTCCATCCCACCAACGGCGTTGCGGATCGTGGTCATGACCAGATTACGCACGGCGGTGTTGAAGTTATCAACCCCGTAGGCAGCTTTTTTCGGATCTGCGACGCGAATGAAACAAATCGCATTAACCTGCGTCATGGCGTTATCTTTTGTGATGGCTTCAATGCCTTTCACTTCGATCATCTGATCTTTCGCCGACATACGGTAGGCGATGTTATCCAAAAACGGGATCAGGATGTTCAGTCCGGGATTTAACGTCGTATGGTATTTACCCAGGCGCTCGACCACCCATTGGTCCGCCTGAGGCACGATGCGCACACACTGGTACAGCGTGATACCGAGAAACACAACAACAACAGCAAGACTGATAAGTCCAATCATGTTTTTTTCCTATCCAATCAACGTTATTCCGCAGTCACTGCGGCGACTAAAACAACACCACTACCAACACTCACAATTCTGACACGAGCGTCGCGTGGCAGCACCTCTTGTGATTTACACGGCCATTGCTGGTTACCCTGAACCGGCTTTGTCAGCAAAATCACACTTTCCCCACCTTCCGGTAACGCAAATGCCAATTGACCGACCTCGCCGATCAATGGTTCTTCCACGTATCGCTTCGGCTTATTGCGTGAGAACTTCACCCAGAAAAACGCACAACACACCGTTGCAATGCACCAAATGCTAATCTGCCACTGCAAACTCACATCAGGAGCAATCAGCGTGATAGCTGCTGGAATTATCGCGGCCAGCGCCATCCATAGGCCAAAAAAAGTCAATGTGAACAGCTCAATAATGCCAAAAAGTGCGCCCAGTCCCACCCAAATCCAAACCACTGTAACCCCCTTAAAACATCTAACCGATCATAAAAACGTAAGCGGCCAACTTGTAGGCCCCGGTGCCGGATAGCAGAGCAATTAAGCCACAGAGAAATGACCACTCTTTTTCACGCCTGCGCATGACAAGGCCATCTGCCCGACTGCACAAATAAGGCATAAGTGACAGCCCCAAAAATGTCAGGCAGGTAATGCTCAGCAATGCAGCAATGAACGTTAGCAAATGAGCAACCTCTCAGGTGGTCGGATGAAGGATACAAAAATTACGCAGGACGCTCAGCATTAAACGTCCGCAGAATGGGGACGAAAAAAGTACCAGGCGACAATGCCCAAATCAGCAGCAATCCAAGGGATATAAGCCCAGGAATGATAGCTGTCTGGAGAAATGGCAATCCAACTGAGTTGCACCAGTAGTGTGATAATACTGAGCAGCCAAAATGTCATGAGATACCTCAACGATAGTGTTAGTTCGTATGTAGAGAGTTAATCACGAGTCATTCGGGTGACGAAGTTTTCAGGACCTTTTGGGTTACTCCTTCAACGAATTTCCACCGATGGCCGCGACCTTCAAAACCATAGGCTTCACATTCGTAGCCTTGGCGCATCAATGACGTGTTTATGCCGCTGACCGCACTACTCCGGCTCGCCCAGTGATAGCCACCGTTGACGTTTAACCAGTCAACAATCTCAGCAACATGCCTTTGTTTACCATCCCCCATCAACGTTTCAATACGGATCATGGTGCGTTTCCAGTCGGTCATAAATTGTCCCGTGCCTGTGGTGCCCGCAACGGCGATCCGCATATCGTCGTGAAGCTGAGCCCGCAAGATTTTCCCTTGATGACGAGAGCCAGGAACCATGCGAGGTTCAAGCTGAACCCTGAGAGAGTAATGGGCTTCACTGATCTTTTCGGTGACTCCGTCATAACGCAGTTTTCGTGAAGGCGACTTCTCAACTTCCAGCAAACCGATACCCCACTGACGCATGAGTAACAATGGAAAGTCTCGGCGGGCAGACGACTTCTTACAGGCCACATAGATGAGATGGGGAAGGCCTACCTTGTTATTGCGATATGGATAGAACCAGGCCATAGCTTGTTCCAGTACCGGCAAACCGATCGCTTTTTTGCACTCAATGACCTGTACAAAAGGACCTTTCGTGGCAACAAAATCAGGACGCTTTCCGTGGTGTTTTAAATGTACTTCGGGATAGACCTCCCAATGCAGCCACTTCATCCAGGCTTCAACGCACGCGGCAATTTCAGCTTCCGTCATATCGTTGCTGTCAGGCGAAGCGAACTCAGGCTGGTGAGGCAGGTAAGTGGTAAAGCTACATTCCACACCATCATGCGTACCGAAACGTCGGTTGTGTTTAATCATGTGGTCAGCATAGTGACTCATTGGGCATTGACCTCCTGATCTGCCGCAAACATCATTGATAACGCGATAGTGACCTGGGTGACTGTGCGATGGCTAAACGCCATGATATATGCCTGCGCAGCGGCACGAGCGTTCTCGTCTTCCACCTGCGCTATAGTTATGAAAGCTTCGGTATGGCTGGTGGGATATACCCAGCCAGCCCACCAGCTTAACGTGTAATTGAACAGTAGAATAAATGCTGTGAATAGCGTCCAAAGTGTTGCAAACGCAATCAGGCATAACATCATGCACGACAGGAACAACGCGGCCAGTGAATGCCAGCTGTCTACATCAGTGGTGATGACCCGCACAACAAACCCGACGGCACTGGCCCAGAGTGCAACAGACAGTAACCCACGTTTTCGATATTGCTGCTTCGCACCATTTCGCGCCATCATGATTTTGAACCACAACATGAAGAGCGTCAGATAGACTTTTTGTGTGAAAGTGGCGTTAGCCCAGTGAGGACGCACGCTCTTCTCCAGATACTGGTTGGCGTATTTCATCTTAACGTTGGCTCCAGTCGTGCTTCAGTGCAGATATGCTTGGGCGCGGGGCTTTGCCTATCCACTCGCAGCAGGTGAACCAGAATCGGTTAAATTTGTAGGGGATGTGGGTGTAATACCGATCGCCGTCATCTTCTTTGATTTTTTCACCGGCAATGACGGGGTGTTGGTGGCAGAACGGGCATGCCGCTGCACCGTCTGCCATTTCTGGCGCGATCGGGAATTGTGTAGCACCTAACATTTCCGGATCACCCGGCATGCGATGACGCCAGTGGGTGCCTTCTGGCAAGGTGATGAATTCATCGTCCAGTACGTATTCAAAGGTTGGCATCAAGACGTGATGCACACCGTGTTTACGCCAGCGTAACTGCGCCAGAAATTCAACTGTTTCCTCCGGCTTGGATTCCATCGGGACACGGAAGCGATACACGCCGGGAGTGCTTGGTAACCCTTCCCCCTTGGTGCCCACGGGATGCCAACAAACGTTCGCAGTAGGAATTGGATTGTGGTTGGCGTCATCCGCCATTGGTGAAAATGATTGAGAGTCAAACATGATATTCAGCACTCCTTTCGTGCAGATCGCTTTACCGAGTTGAATGAAAACACGCAGGCGCGCGCAGAATGACGAGGGTAGTTTCATCGGCGCACCTGCCCTACAGTGGCAATGCCGTGCAAGATAAACTCTGGAGGGGATCCGTTTTCAATGCGATAGATGGATAAGAAGACAAATAGCGCAACCCAGACAGTCATAAGCGGCGAAAGCATGAACGGCAACACTGTCCAGGTGGTCAATAGGAGCAGGCTCAACGATGCCCCTGCCACAATGAAAATCTGATAAAGCACCAGCTTGTAGTTGGCGACCATACGCAATAGCGCATGTGTCCGAAAGGTTGCATTATGGCGGAAGTTGCGAAACTCAATCCACATCAACCCGATCCAAAAGACATACGGGCTAAGACTGGCAGCGGCGTTAATCAGTAACATATCCCGCAGCGCCATCATCACTGAAGCTCGGTTGGTCTGTGAATATAATTGCCCTTCCGCAAGCAGGTGTACGGCACGAATAAACCCGTTATCCGCAATGTTCAGCAAGAGAACAATGATCGCGAAAACACCGAAGCCAATACGCAGAGCATTGTGTGACATTTCAGAGGTTTTCAAGCCCCAACCGATAGCGGATGTAGCCCCACAAATATAGCCGACACCCAATAGCGTTGACTGTGTCAACGAGGTTTCCTCAAACCCGGCCAGAGAGAACCAGCAAAGGCAGAAAACGCACATCACGCTAAGGCAGCACAAAAGACTACGTCGAGAGATGAGCGGGTAACGCAGTGCGCATGCCGCAATGTGTTGAAGCTCAGCAAACGGAAGAATAAACAAGCTCCGCATCAGCCTGCCCTCCGGCTTTCCAAAGCCAGTCGATTCCGGATCAGTGTGTAACGGTCATGGAAAAGGTGGCTTTCTGCAATTCCACTGGCCTGGCGACTACAGAACCAAGTCACATCATGAACTTGTGCATAAGAGACGTGTTCTTGCTTGTTCAGCAGTACAATGAGTTCACGAATGACGTCTTCTGGCGCACCACTGGCCGCGAACCGAAGCAAAGCTGCATGCGTAAACGGGGTTTCAATCGCGGAGATTTGGTAAAACAGTCCACCAGGATAACGCGCTAATGCGATCATTGAGACCATCACAGCGGAAGCTGCGCCTATCAGTGTCAACAATGGCATTACACCACCCATCGCTATAAAACTGGCCCCAGCGCTCACCATCGTCATTCCCGTGATCAGTGCAGTTGTTCCGGCCAAATTACGCTTCATGGTAACGCGGCGCATGCCCTCTAACGAGATATGACCCGCTCTCGCTTCCTGTTCAAGGAAATGCGAAAGGGACTCGTTGTACTCGGTGCCGGGTGTAATACTGCCTCTAAATTTGGACATAGTGCCCCCTGTGCTTGTATTACTGACAGGTTAACCCTGAGGCACTGACTGACGAAATTAAAAGGGCAGCAGAATGAGGGGGTTTTAAGACAAAAAAAGAGCCTTTTATTGAGGCTCTCTTTTGTGAAAATGGTGCAGCGCTTAGCGCTAATCCGGTAACGCGAGCAGGTGATAAAACGGCTTTTGCGCCAATTCCGTATTGGATAGGCCCCAACAGCAAGAAGCCAGCAGCGACTCCACTTTGTCCACCCTCCCTGTTAACACCACTTCGACTGGGTCGGTTTGTGTGCCGTCGTTATTGAAACCGGAGTCTAATGAGGCTTTTCTGATCCGTAGGTAGTCCGTATTTGCATTTAATCGTGCCGCGTCCATCTTCAGCCATTCCACTTCCGTTAACAGTGAGTACGGCCAGCCCATTTGAGACAGGGTACCCAAGATCGTTGTCAGCCGATACAAGTCGTTTTGAGTGGTCAGCTTGCCAGTCCCGCTGTCGTACAAGTATTGAAGCTTTTCCTTCAGCTTGGCATTGGTGGGGTGATTCTCACCTTGGCTGATAAGCCAGCGCAAGTCAGGGGCAACGTCCTTGTGAAAACGCTTTTGACGCATTGCCTGCTTCAACCATTCGAAGAGAAAAAGGTGCTCTTGTATATTTCCGTTAGCACGGCCATCTCTTTTGGCAATACCCAATGCGGTAAGCGCACACCAGGCAAGGTGCGCGCTCATTTGGTTTAAGGTCGTCTTTGTTTGGTTCATAACGTCAAGTATTGCCTATATTTCTCTTTTGTTTACAGCGCTATTTTACCCGAAATCTCACTGATATTCATGACACAGTTGCCCTGGGGCTGAGTTAAGACGTTAGTCAAATGCGAAGTCTTTAAAAGCACACTGACTACGTTAGCACCTTTTTCGCAATGTTAGTGGTCTGGGTGTTCTAACGAAGGTGTATCCTGAGTCAGACCCGTTTTTGCAATACTGTCAGTCAGCGAATTAATATTTTTTTCCATCTTAAGACGAGCATCGTGATTGTCTTTTTCTTTTTTTGCCCGGAAAAGCATGGCATCCACGGCTCGGGTATGCACCGCGCTCATCGGCACGCCGGACATGACAACTGCATTGAGATAGTCAATGGCGGGACGCTCGTCCTCTGGCCCATAGCCCAATTTGTCGTAGGCATCCTTAGACACCGTATAAAGCAATTCAATTTCACTGACTGTTAACAGAGCCTTGAACTTAGGCAAAGCCCCATAGAAGAACAGACGAGTTAAGACCAGGATGCTACCACAACCCAGCGCGTAGTACCCCGCCAGATCCATTACACGGTGAAATTCTGAGTCACCGAAACCGACCAGATGGGTACATAAATAAGTAAAGCCATACAAGACCACAAAAAATAACATTGGCGTCAGCACAGCCGACAAGAGGATATTTTCAATAAACACAGTGACCTTCAGCATACGGCTATTACTCTGCCGTTGCAGGTACAGTTGAATGTCTGTCTTATCCATATTCATCATGCTCTCTTTGAGCGCTCAAACCGTTCGTGTTAGACGGTCTGAGCGTTACGATATTTAGGGGCGGCTATACGACCGTTTTGTTTTTTCAATGGCAGATTCGAATGTCTGGCTCAAGGCGTTCAGCTTGGAATCACGTTCATCCGCCTCGACCAATGCGTTAATTTTTCGCCGGTGGCGATAATTCATTGGGATCCCTTCCCTGATCAGAGTGTCGAGGTAATCAATACCCGACTTTTGTATTGACTCTGAACACCCCATTTCTTGGTATACGCTGAACGTTTTGGAACAAAGCGCCTCGATTTCACTTACTTCCAGCAGCGGGCACAGGCGTGGAAACACACACGAATAGTACAAATGCACAAAGGCCAGCAAGCAGACACAGCCCCCGGTAAAGAAGCACAACGGGATGAATAAGAGCTCATCCACAATTTTCGGCATGATGATCAGGTGAGCGATAGAAAACAGCAACGCCATGATAAGGAAGGAGATAAGCGGTGGTGTGAGGATGCAGTCCATCAGACGTGTGAACTTCAACAACCCACAGGAGCTTTGACGTTGTAGGTACAATTTGATGTCAATTTGTTCAGTTTTCATGTTGTCCTCTTCGGTTAACGGTCGTTTGCTTTTTTCTGTACATCTTCACATTTGGGCGAAACCCCGTGCGAGCCCTGCTCTTGCGCACTCAGGATCCACCAGCCATTTTCGACTTTATGCCTTGGGCTCAACCCGTCATCATCCGCCCAACGCATTGCTACCACGAAGTTATAATTGTTAAGCCAGCGGACAGCTGTTTGACAGTACAAGGCATTTTGCAGCATTGCTTTAATGCGATTGCTGATTTTTTTTGCCTCAGCGGGACTGCTCGTTGGGTTGACGTTGAAAATCAGCGCCGGATCTGCCTGCATCATGCTCCAGGTGATAATGTCTGCTTCAGAGACTCGTGCATGGCACTGCAAAAACTCGTTATTTCGGATGGCAATACGCGACACCGCACTTGGCCGAACAGCATTGCTTTCCAAAAGTGTCGGTAATTTATCTCGGTACTGCATCTGGTCAATTTGCTTCGACTGTAATGCCGAATCTGGTTTTTCCAGTGTATGCGACCCGTGACCCGCGATTAAATATCCGGCATGGTGATTGTGCAGCGCCTTGTAAATCCACATCGGGAACCGGTGTTCAGCCGTCATGCTGGTGGCAACAATCAATGCCTGATCGTAATCAGGGAAAAACACTTTTTTATGCGACCCGAATTGAATGGTTTTTGCGCCCATCAATAGTGGTGAGCCTACAGAACGATGATAAGGTGCGGCCAAGGTAGGTCCTCCGATACAACGTTGAAAGTTAGAAGGTACACATCGAGACGTAGCCCGACTTCTCCGATACGTCTTCCGGCTTTTTATCCAACTTGACTTGGCGATCTTCGTCGCGCATTAAATCGTACCGCAACACCTTGGTGCCCAGAGATTTTGACATGTCTCGGCAATGGATAAGGATGTGAACACGATTGGGTGGCAGGTGCGGGAACCGCTGCAAAAGGATTTTTGTGAACACGACAAACGACGTTTCATTGGTGTCAAATCCATATAGGTCTTCCAGGATGAAGTAAGTGTGATTTTTATTTCCCAACTTCCCCGGCTCAGGGCACAGCTTGACGCGAAAATGAATGGCCTCGCAGGACCATTCACGGTGCGGCAGCGCCATGAGTACGAAGTCTTTTAGTAAAGTGGACATAGAACCTCTCTGGTTGTGTTAGTTGCGCCCTTGGGCGATAAAAAAATTTTACGGGCAGTGATCCCGGTGACGAAATAAATCAGATCTGTTACAGGCAAGAGTTGCTTTTCACACAGAGGCGTACATACGCCGCTTCGACTTTCTGATGGATTGACGTAATGTCGTTGTGAATGTTGCTAAGTTCGATCCGCCTGGCATGGTAGGCGTTGGATAGTTCTATGCAGCGAAAACGTTGAGCCGCGATGTACTCGGCATGACTGGGGTTTTCCTGCATCGCAACGCCCCACTGCTTAGCAGCACGTAAGTACAAGTGTTTTGCCTCAAGCTCAAGTGCGATTTTGACTGCATCCACCTCGGGCAAATACTGTTTACCCAGGCGGTCAACGATATTCGATAAAACCTTCCTGCGTGCCATCAGACCAACTCCTACGGATAGTTGAAATATTGTACGGAATTGAGAGGATGGTACGATCGGTTGGGAAGTTGACGAAGAGAAAAGCAGGACAAAACGAGCGCCTTTTATTGCGTCTCGTTTTACGACGTCGCTAGCTTGGATATTAAAAACTTAAGGGGCAATTCAAAAGATTCTTTGTAGAATCTAAATTGTACTAGCACTGACTTGTGCTCGATGCTACGGCAAATCACAAATCAATTTTAAATATTGGCCTGTACTAAATATTCATATAAAGCGCTGAGAGATCCCCTCATAATTTCCCCAAAGCGTAACCATGTGTGAATAAATTTTGAGCTAGTAGGGTTGCAGCCACGAGTAAGTCTTCCCTTGTTATTGTGTAGCCAGAATGCCGCAAAACTTCCATGCCTAAGCGAACTGTTGAGAGTACGTTTCGATTTCTGACTGTGTTAGCCTGGAAGTGCTTGTCCCAACCTTGTTTCTGAGCATGAACGCCCGCAAGCCAACATGTTAGTTGAAGCATCAGGGCGATTAGCAGCATGATATCAAAACGCTCTGAGCTGCTCGTTCGGCTATGGCGTAGGCCTAGTCCGTAGGCAGGACTTTTCAAGTCTCGGAAGGTTTCTTCAATCTGCATTCGCTTCGAATAGATATTAACAAGTTGTTTGGGTGTTCGAATTTCAACAGGTAAGTTAGTTGCTAGAACCCATGGCTCCTTTGCCGACGCTGAGTAGATTTTAGGTGACGGGTGGTGACAATGAGTCCGTGTCGAGCGCTGATTTTTTCGGCCTTTAGAGCGAGATTTATACAATAGAATTTGGCATGAGATTGGATTGCTTTTAGTCAGCCTCTTATAGCCTAAAGTCTTTGAGTGACTAGATGACATATCATGTAAGTTGCTGATAGGTTTCCAGTTTTCCGCTCCTAGGTCTGCATATTGTACTTTTCCTCTTACTCGACTTAACCAGTACCAACCCAGCTTCTCAACGGATTTATACCATGGCACTTTAAAGCCAGCATCACTGACAATGAGCGGTGTGGTGTTACTCGGTAGAATGCTCGCAAGGTCGGCTAGAAATTGGTCATGAGCTTTCTTTGAACATTGCTCTGAAAGCGGGAACGCTTTCTCATAAAGAGTAACAGAACGACCGTGTAGTGCGACTGAAGCTCGCAATACCATAAGTCGTTTTTGCTCACGAATATCAGACCAGTCAACAAGTACAATGGGCATCGTATTGCCCGAACAGATAAAGCTAGCATGCCAACGGTATACAGCGAGTCGCTCTTTGTGGAGGTGACGATTACCTAACAATCGGTCGATTCGTTTGATGTTATGTTTTGTTCTCGCTTTGGTTGGCAGGTTACGGCCAAGTTCGGTAAGAGTGAGAGTTTTACAGTCAAGTAATGCGTGGCAAGCCAACGTTAAGCTGTTGAGTCGTTTTAAGTGTAATTCGGGGCAGAATTGGTAAAGAGAGTCGTGTAAAATATCGAGTTCGCACATCTTGTTGTCTGATTATTGATTTTTCGCGAAACCATTTGATCATATGACAAGATGTGTATCCACCTTAACTTAATGATTTTTACCAAAATCATTAGGGGATTCATCAGTATAAAGCGTTCTATGCCCCGGATTTATCTAGCACCACAACAGCTGGATTACTCTTTATATTTTTAATAATGATTCTGCCGTTGTTATACACTATAGTACGATGAGTTTTTGTTAGAGAGTCATCCCAATAACAAGGGTCGGAATCAAGATCTTTCCAATCATTTGGATTGTTTTCTTGTGGACGAAAAACCCCCATGCGAGTAGTGAAATCATTTTTAGGAAGACCATAAAAATCTTCAACCTCTGCCATTATACGAACCAGCAGAGAGAGCGCCTCTTTACGATCAGCAACAGGGGGGTGAGCTAGAAGTTTTTCGAAAAACAAATTAAGACGAACAGCTCTTGGGGGAAACGCCATAAAACAACCTCCAAAGTAATTAGTGATAATTGAATACCCATTGGATAAGAATCAAATCCCATATATTACACATTTATAACATGTTTTCATGTGGGGAAAATTATTTTGTGTCATTTAGCTATCTATTTCTCTATGTTATCCCACTCCTTTTCTCATTGATAATTTTGTAAACGGTTGAACGCGCAATCTGCATTTCTTTGGCAATGACAGTACCGCCTAACCCGCTTGCCTTCAGTTCTAAAACTCGTTCACGGTCAACCGACCGTTTGCGTCCAAATTTAACACCTTTGAGTAATGCTTCTTGCCGCCCCTCGTTTGTTCGTTCAAGGATTCGTTGTCTTTCCGCTTCAGCAACTGCTGATAAAATGGTGACCACCATCTTTCCCATTGAACCTTCCGTGCTTATGCCATCATCCAAAAATCGAACAGCGACACCCATTGAGTCAAATTCTTTTATTAGTTGGATCATGTCTGCGGTGTCTCGGCCGAGCCGGTCTAACTTTTTCACTAGGATAATATCACCCATCTCAACTTTAACTTTGAGTAACTGTAATCCTTCGCGATTAATATGGCTTCCCGATTCTTTATCGGTAAATAAACGGTGCTTTGCAACCCCAGCATCAATTAACGCTTTTTTCTGAATGTCAAGCGATTGTTGGCTGGTGGATACCCTAGCGTAACCAAAAAGACGCAAAATGTGTCTCCTAATTCATTATCGGACATATAGTGTCTATTAATTAAAATAATCGACTTAATAGACACTATTTTATTATTAATTTCAAGTGTCCGAAATATTATAACATATCGGACATTAATTAAATTGACAATATACCTTCCAGGTTATATCATTCATTATAACTCGGAGGTTATATATATTTATGTGGGAAATATTAACGAGAGATCTCTTTGATTCTTGGTTCGAAGAGCAAAATGAGGAAACTCAGATTGAAGTGTTGGCAGTGTTAATGATTTTACGTGAGGATGGCCCCAATCTTGGACGCCCTCAAGTTGACACCCTGAAGGGCTCACAGTTTCCCAACATGAAGGAACTGCGAATTCAGGTTGGTGGTCATCCGATTAGAGCGTGTTTCGCATTTGACCCAATTCGTCGTGGCATTGTGTTATGTGCCGGTGATAAGAAAGGAAAAGATGAAACCCGTTTCTACAAGAAATTAATCAAGATGGCCGATGCGGAATATGCAGCGCACTTATTAGAGCAGGAGAAATAACATGTCCACTTTAAATGAACTACTTGCAAAACAATCCCCCGAAACGCTGGCAAAAATTGAAGACCGAGCAGAAGAAATCCGGCGTGAAATCACACTAGCTAAAATTCGTGAGGAACTGAAACTTTCTCAAACTGAGCTAGCTCAATCACTGGGCGTTTCGCAACCTTCTATTGCTAAGCTTGAAAATGTTGATAACGATCCGAAGCTTTCAACTCTGAAGCGCTACATTAAAGCTTTAGGCGGTGAACTTTCTATCGATGTAACGTTACCGAATGGTAAGAGAATTGGATTGCATCTTTGAGCATAAAGCCTCTCAAGTTCATTTATAAATAAAAATATCTTTATTAAGCATGTCAAGGAGGAGTACATAAAAAAAATGGTGGCGCTGTTGCAAATTAAGGTGAAATTATGCATGTCAATTCAATAAGGTGAATTTTAGTGATGCAAAATATTGATGAACAAGAAATATTAGAGTTAATGATTGCGAATTATTCAAACTCTAAGTTTTCTCAAATAACTGAGCTGTTAAGGATGTCTAACAAAGGCAATGACTTATTGATGGAGTTTAGTAAATATGAAAACAGATTAAATTATTACCTATCTTTAACTTCTATTTATCACACCATAATTAACATATCTTCGATTTATGCTAGCCTAGCGCTACTTGACAATGATGGCGGAATTAAAAGCCCATCATCTAACCCAAAGGGTGTTTCAAGAATGAAGCTAGAGCCTTTCGTTGGTTTGTTGATTATCCAATTTCAAAAATTAGCAGAAACACATATAAAATATACAAAAGTAGTCAAAGACGAGAAAACAAGAATTTCTAAAGAAGAGAGTGAGTTGAAGATTTTTGAATTTATAAAACGCATAAAATCAATACGTGAATTTCAAAATTTGCGTGACGGCTCATTTGCACATCCATTCGAATTAAGAAATGAAATTAAAGTTTATAAGAACCAGGATATTGCTGAAACTTTTCAAAAAGCTATAACTGAATTCTGCGCCCCTGATATTCAACTAATAAAAGATAAGCTAGTGAATATGGTAAATAAAGAAACTTGTACAGGGGCTACTTATTTTAATAAATTAATGCTTTCTTTGCCAGAGAGCGAAGTTAATGAAAAGGAAGAATACAAAAAGATTATCAAAAGACAAGAGAATACATTTCGTGAATTTACTTCCTCCGTTAATAAGCCTGATTCTTTCAGTAACTTTAATTTATTGTTTCATGGTTTTTTATCATATTATTTTTGTGGATCTAATTTGGTTATAGAAAAAAATGAATTGAAATATAAAACAACAATGAAGGATTGTGTTTTTATTAAGTCATTATATGATTACTCCGAATATGTTAAAGTGAAATATTTAAGAAATATTGTGATCTATCTTTTGAATGAAGACAAATCATTTAACGAGCTACATCAAAAAGCCAGAACGTTAAAAGACAGTATTTGATATAAGTAACTGTTTTTCTATTCATAAACCGCCCCAAGAGGGGCGTGATGTCACTTTTCTCTATAAAAAATAAAATAACATTTTTGAATGCGCATGCTGTTGTTGATGTAACCGCAAAGACCTTCTCTGCCATTAGCGTCACGGCCGATCCACAATCCAGCCAGGCGCTTGTCTGGCTTTTCGGACAGTACATAGACCTTATTGTTGAATCGCTCTACGCTTGCTTTTGGCGTGCCTTCTGGAATGTTAAACTCACCCAGGTGCGCGTAGCTGTTCAGCCGCAGAACCGTAATACTGCCCTTTTCACCAGGCTCGGCTTGCTGCACTGATTCTTTGGTTGCCTGCCCAGCCTTCCCGGCGTAGACCGTGTTTGGGTCAAACTGTGGCGCAGCAAATGCGCTGCCGGTTAAAATGATTAGCGCCCCCACCAGCGCCAGGATTTTAGATTTCATCGGATACCCTCGTTGGATGCGCCCTATACCGCTTTAGGCGCAGATTATCAGCACAATCTCACACCCCCACGGCATGTGAATGGCCCGTATAAAGAGCTCCATAATTCAGGAGAAAAGGCGTTTTTTCAATACGAGCGGAGGGAAAGCGCTACGAATTGAGGACGAAAAAGGCGATCCCTGCACAGGCAATGCAGGTAGTCATCACCAATACCCCGAAATAGCGATAAAGCGATGAGAGGAATATGAAGATAATCAGCCCAATCAGAGTCGCGAGCCAAACACCCGGCGCTATCCCGAAGGCATACCAGGCATCAGCTGGAACCCAATACCTCGGCCAGTAGATAGAGATGAGCGCCTTGCCAAAAAGAATGCATCCAAACAACAGACTGATCAGCAGAGCATAGTGGAAAAATCGAAAGTAGAGCCCACCACTACGCATTCGGCTTTGGCTCGTAGTCACCTGGTTCAGTGGCAATAACTTCACCCAGTTCGGGGCTGTACCGGAGTAATTCGTTTTTATCCAGGTACTCAACGTGGCGTTTTGTTTTGCTGTTCGAGAAGCCGAGCTCATGCGCCAGCATATTGATAGAAGGACCGATGCCGGTGCGCTTCATCATGCTTTTCACCGCTTTGATAATGGCTTTACGATCTTCTGTCAGGTACACCTTATCAGTCAGTTCATCATAGCCCTGCCCTTTAGCAATACGCATCGTTCTGGCCGTGGTTTTCTCTCCATCTATAATGATACGGCCTTGCTCATGCAGCTGCTTCACACGCCGGGCAACCAGCCCCTTTGAATAACCCAGGGCCTTACCGATATCATCGTAAGTTGGTGGAGCGCCCTCTTCTTTGATGCATTTAACCAGGTAGTTAAATAGCGTCTCCAGATGGGCTGAAGGGACTTTAGCTTTCGTCACCAGTGGCTCAGTTTCGTTTGCAGGTAGTTGGTCTGACATGATCTTTGGTCACCTCAAGCAATATTAGGCTGGTTATGGTAATGGGCGGATCCGGGTCACACTGGCGTTAACCTGGCTTACCGGCGTTTTGCCTTGCAGGAGAGTTCTGGTTTCAGACAGTGAGATTAACGCATCCTCCAGCAATTGAATTTCTGCGTCGGAAGAGGCTTCACTAATGGCTGAATTAATCCTTTCGCCGACTGTATCGAGCTCCTGAATCACACTCGAAATGACACCAGTAAGATGAGACATATACCACCTATTCGTTATGTTTACTCTATTGTAAAACAGCGCTCAAATCCAGATGTTTAACGCGCTTTCTCATGCCTGCTCTGAGAGACAATTTCCAGACCCAGACTTGTGACCTCATAATGACAGCTGCCTTTATGCTTCAGGAGTTGCCGGGCCACCAATGCGTCAAGAATGATCCGGCTCCGGCTCAGTGTCTGAACGGTTAGTGGGCAACCCGGCCACCATTCTCCATCCTGCTGGTTAACGATATCGTGCAGCAACGCGTGCTGAAGTTTACCCAGTGGTGACGACATGGTTTTTCCTTTTCAATGCGGCTCGCCGGGCTTTAATGCGGGCGTGCGCTTCGGCTTGGGGATCGGTGCATAATTGAATCGCAAGTAAGAGCTGGTGGCGCTGCTTCCGTTCATCAGCGGTCATAAAATTGAGAGCAGTAAAACCGACGGGCATGGTGCCGTGGATACGGTAGCTCTCATCGAAGCGCGCTTGCGCTGCTGCGCTGAGCGCATTGAAACGAGCAGTGACTTCATCTCGGCCAATGTCATTGAACAGTGCGATAGCGCTCAGTTCGTCTTGGGGCGTGCTGGTCATAACGATTTGCCTGTTTGATTTGTTTACCCCTTCATTGTCACATCAGACCGTCCGGTGACGAAGGGGTTAGGCGAAGTTATTCAGTCCAGTGCGTGAGCTCGTCATCCACGATGTAATCAGCTTCATCCTGCTCAAACTCTTCGGCATCAGAGATGCTTTCTAAAGACGACTCAGCCCAATCACGGCATTGGGCCTTCCGCTCATCCTCACTACCGAACTCCCAGGATACCGAACGGGACAGCCAGGCGTTGTACAGTAATTCAAGGTTGTTTGCTTTAGTGCTCATAAATCTCTCTGATAATAATTAGATCGGTTATGAATGGTTACCTACACAAGTAAAGCATGAGGTGTACGCTCGGCGAAATTCCTGGCAGGAATGGAAATGGGAAGTTGGTGTATTGTAATGATTAGATTATTTATAGTTAGATCAATGTCTGGTATTAATATATTATTTTCGTTAATTAATTATATATCACTACCATATCACACATTGGAGGTGTTATGTCTGGAGTAAGACCCATCATTATGGGTAAGGCAATGGCTTTAAATGGCGACAAAACAACTACCGGTGCAACATGTATTGCAACCATAGAAACTGTAACGTGCTTTAATAAAAAAGCATTAAGAGTGGGTGACCCGACAACAAAATGCCCGAAATGTGGACAGACAGGCACCGTTGTTTCTGGGCAGCAAGGTTTTCTAAATCATGGGAAACTTCAAGCCGTACATGACTCAATTGTACAATGCGGCTGTCCGGCAGGTTCTAACAAGGTTATTGCTCATAGTGTAGCAGCACAAGCCCAGCCAAGTCGTTTTGCAACTCAAGCCCCAGCACCATCAACACCTTCACAGGGAACCAGCTTTGGCAGTCGGATCAACCCCGTAGCGCCAGCACCTTTAAATGGTGAATGCAGGGTTTCAGATAACTTGCTCTATGATGGCGTTTTTGTGTGGACGGAAACATTTGGTTCAGGCCATTCATTTATAACAATCCACAAAAATAATAAAGTCTCATTATATTCATACGGTCGCTACGGAACGCCAGGACCATTAACTTTAACGGGTGATGGAATACTTTTATATATGACCGGTGAGGATGCTCGAAAATACATCAGAGATGAGTTATATATAACGAATGCAAGGGTTTTTAAAATAACAGATGCGGACACAGACAAAACAGAAACTTATTTTAATAACCTTTGGAAATCAGGCAGCATACCTAACCTACCTGAAAAAGCAGGTGAGTTGACTCGTAGAAACGGAAGGTCTATAGATGTTTATGATGTCTCAGGTAATAATTGCACAACTCATACAGTGAAAGGGTTGAAGCAATCTGGCACACGTATATTTGAAGAGAGTTACACTCCAATACGAACGCAGTATCCGGTCGAGCGAGAAGAGGCGTTCACGGTGCCTGTTTCATTCCAGAGTTATTTGAATGGTAAGAAAAATAACTTTAATAAGCTTGATGTAATTGAAGTAACAAATGTCTTTCATGAACAGTACCCAAATATTGACAATCTTACGCCATCAGATAAAGGGACAATGATTCAAATTTTTGAATTTGCCACATCGTCAGCTCAAATTGGTGGAGAAGCAACAAGCTTTGATGGTGGAGAAATGGGTGGAGGGGTATTAGGTAGCACTTATGATAAATAGAACGTTTTTAAGATGGTTTTTGACCATCCTGTTGGTTTTATTATTTTATTTAGGCTTGGCCGTCTTTGATTTCGGGTTTAGTTCAAGCTTTACATACAACTACATGGTGATGGGAGATAATGAACCTATTACCGTTTGGCGTGCTTTCGTGGAGGATTTACGCGCCTACCACCAAAACACGTTGGCTTATGTATATCTGGGCACCCCAGTTTTGCTGGCGCTGTTATTTGTCATTCATAAAAAAATAAGATAGTAACTGTTATGACGAAGTCGGTGAGGGACTCCCCTCACCGGTACCGTTCACCCGCATTGAATCGTTCGATTAACACCGGCAAAGTATCAGTAAGACCATAATTAGCGACCGCTTTATCGCTGGCAGATTGACGCATAACCCCATTTTCAACGACGACAAAAGCCGTAATTCCGCTAAAGATAGTTTTTTCTCCCTCATAAACTTCGACGAACACACCAGGCTCAATGAGTTGTCGTTTAGGTCTGGAAGAAGGCCCGCCATTCGATGCCCGATCACCTTTCTTTGTCTTTGAGCTACCTGGCATGAACTGACCACCTTTATAGTGTTCACCGTTTACACCAACTTCGCCGCCTTTCTTTGCTTGGCCTTTCATGTCGATTAGTAGTCCTATTAATAGGTGGTATTAAAGAAAAGCCGGGTTAACACCCGGCCAGAAAAGTGAGGCCTTGATAGCTTACCCAGCACTGGGGTAAAGACGGTTTGTCTATACTGACTGGCTCACCGCAGTGGGCGACTGAAGAGCCAAGAAAGCCAGCGCCTAGCGCCAATACTAGCAATACCGAAAAAAGTGCTTTTTTATTCATTTCCGGGCTTGGTTAAATAAAACGATGACCGTTGTTATAGCGTGCGATCAGGTCGTCAATTCTACCTGTCAGTCCGCACATCCCAACGGCCACGTCACTGGCATTAATCTGCATAATGCCTTCTTCATCGACAGCGACCACTGCGCGCACTCGATCGAAGATCGATTCTTTTCCTGACTCCACCAGCTCATACCGACCTGGCTCAATCTGAAGTCGCCGTAAATCTCGGCTTTTGCGTTGAAGTGATTGGGTCATGAGTTGTTCCTGTTAGTTGTGGCTCCCATAGTGTGGCACAGCACATTCAGGGAACGAAATGATGTAAGTTTGCGATGCTGATTCAAACATTCAGGCGCATAATCCCCCTCGCAAAATAACAGTTTTCAAAATGATGTCGTGATTTTTAGGCAAAATGGTCACCAGTCAGCGACCGTATTTCACCATCAGTTCGTGATCACAAAAGTAGGCACCCCTGCCCCTATCGTCACGCGCTGCAAGTACGCTTCTATCGCGGGCTTATCCAAGACCCCGGTATGACGTAATTCAGCAGCCATGTCCGTTAATAACGTGACGTTGTCACGCATGAACTGGTTTATGATAGTGATCTGTTCGGCATGAAGGGTATTAAAGGCGGCGATGTTATGTCGCAGAGATTCGTCTTTACCGTCATCGATCAGTAGCACATTGCCAAAGCCGTTCTGAAGGTAACGGTCCGCTTGCTCACCCCATGAACGCATGTCCTCCTGCGACCCTTCGAATTGCTTGCCATAGACGGCCAATTCCGCAGCGGAGCCTCCGAGTGCCAACAACATTCGCCAATAAAGCTGATCGCGTGATGCTCGGCCATCAAGCGCAACGTTGCTTTCCATATAGCCCAGACGTAGTACAGTTCCGCGTGTTTCACGCGTAATGGCAACCCGCATGAATTCCGGATGAGTATTCTGAAGGGCATAGACCAGGGCATGGCCGCATTCATGGATTGCTGTCAGTTTCAGCGAGGCCTCTGATCGGCGAAGGGGGGCAGAAAAACGCCCATATTCGATATGTTGCGTTTGAATTTTTGAATTGCGTATGCATAACCGGTAAACAAAGGTGACAAGATAAAAACTTACCACTGCACTAATCGCCAATTCCGGGTCACGTAGTGCCCCGTCAATAACGCCATTAATCTCACCTTGGACCTGAGCGAAAAAACGGCAGACCAGCTGAAAAACGATCACCAGCAAAACGATATCGTAGACGAGCTTACCGAAGTAGCCGAGATAATCGAAAGTCGTAGTGCGCATAAAAGTGCTGATCACTAACCAGACCACAGCCAGAGGCATCGCCAGACCTAATAGGTTAACGATTATTTTTGTTGCTCCTGTCGCAGTATCGGGTGCAGGCCATCCCCAGAGGGACCAGAGGAGGAGCCCGGCCAATGCGATGAAGGAAAGGTGCTCACGAACAAAGGCGGTTGCACGAACCCATAGCGGGATCTGAGGCTTAAGCATGATTTTCCTCCCAGAGATGGATGGGGCCATTGGTTTGACGATGCTGTAGCGGTCGGGTCAATACCGCAGGGTTTGTCTCGTTGAAATACCGGCCAATTTCAATATCCGCTTTCACGGCACGAATGATGATACCGGCTAAGTGCAACGCCTCGGGCAGATCATAAACCGTCGGTTCGTCAATGGGGTCACCGCATTGCTCTTGTCCTGCCGTGATGCACAAAGGAATGACCAGGTCGCTTTCTTTCGAGTGAAAATCGCAGCTGAGCATGTGGCTATCATCATGACGGTAAGGCCAAACATGCGCGGTGAGCGCCTGACCTTTGGCCTGTTCACGGACATAGGCCACTATCTTTCCTGCAATGCCATGAAGCCCTGTATCGGTGAAGGTAAACCCAGAGGGAACGAGTTGACTCTTTTTGGGCGATTCCAGCGCGTCACGGGCATCGCTTTCGAGTTGGTATTGATCCAGCATCTCGGCAATGGCTTCGAAATTTAGCACATCGCTTAGTGCCTTGTTCAGATCGCCATTATGGGCTTGACTGGCTTTCAGGTGCTCTTCGGCCACCTTCACAAGCATATCAGCGGCCTGATCAAACAACCTCGCAGCCTGACGCATCAAGGACTCCGTTGCGGTTGACTCGGCTTTTGGCAATAAACCTGCCTGATAAAGGGTGTTTTTGAGATGATTGATTGCGTTTTCGTAGTTCATGGAGCTATGCCTATCGGTGGTATGAAGTTCCTCATGGTAGTGGCCGCACTGGGTATAGCGAATATTTAAGGTCCTCGTTTTGATGCCCTTTTCTGTACTCCGGTTTTCACGTCAATGTTATGGTTTTCAAAATTCATAATGAGGACTGCTTTGATGAAGAAAACAATGCTGGTTTTGCTGGTTGGCTTAGCTAATTCAACGATGGCACAAGCCAGTTTCACGATCCTTGAGGATGCCGACACGCAAGCCTATGAATCACCCAATTATGATGGCGGCCTCTATGGATCCAACGTACAGGATAATCTTCCGAAGCCGCCTGCCACTGAAGAAAAGCCAGAACCGGAACCGATCCACTCTGTTGATGTTGGTCAATTTAGCGTCGCGGGCATCCGCCTGGGAATGGATTTGAATGACGCGCTTGAAGCTGCGAATAAACACGCAGAGCAACGAAACATCAATGGTGTACGAACGCAAAGCCGTGATGGCAAAGTTACGGGAATGGCCTGGGCAAACAGTAATGAAGAGGTCATTGTGCAGCTGATTGATGACACTGAAGCAGCGCCAGATAAAAGCCTTGTAAAGGCTATTCGGTACACCTTCAATAACCCTGACAGTCTGGTCGCTGGCGCGATCGAAAAATACGGTGACCCCAGCACTAAATCTAATGGTAAGTTTATCTGGTGCGCCGCGAAAAGTGATGTGAAGAGTGAGTGCGATATGCGCGCCGCATGGATGCAGATTGATACCTACACGGTCAGCAGCATTGGCATTTTAGATGCAGTGGATCCAACTCTGATAAAACGCCTTAAGCAATTGCCCGTTGAAAAAGATGGCGATACAGCCGCAGAAGAGAAAGACGCTCAAGCATCGGTTTCACCTGGCCTATAAGAAAACAACCAGCCAAACGGCTGGTTGAATAACGTATTAAATACAAGAACCACCGGACGTATCGATGACCTGCCCTGTAATCCAACGACTTCGTTCTGAAGCCAAAAATGACACAACCTCGGCAATGTCGTTAGGTTTACCCACGCGTGAAAATACCGAGAATTCAGACGCCATCTTTTGAGCCTGTGCTTCGTGTAGCCAACCGCTGTTCATGTCAGTATCAACAACGCCAGGGGCAACAGCATTCACCGTAATACCACGAGAGCCCAATTCGCGTGCCAGCGATAACGTGAGCGTATTTATCGCACCCTTAGATGCCGCATAAATAGCTCGTTGGGGATCGGCAACTCGGGTTAAAACCGTCGATACGTTGATGATGCGCCCTGCTACATTAATGTGTGGTATCGCTGCTTTTAGTAAGAAAAACGGCGCTTCAACGTTGATAGACATGACTGTATTATAAATAGCAGGCTCAGTTTCAGTAATTGAAGCAGAAGGCGCGACACCGGCACAGTTAACCAGAATATCAATCCCTTGATAACCTTTTTCCTGAATGCGCTGGAAGAATTTCTGCCAAAGCTGGGATGCTTCCTGCCCTGCATGACTTGCAAAGTCCGCAGTAAAGACATCGGCATCGGCACCCAGCTGGTGGACCTCGTGAATGACAGATTTTGCCGCCTCCTGGTCTTTACCGCAATGGATCCCTACGTAGGACACGCCCATTTTAGCTAACGTCAGCACTATCTCACGCCCTATCCCCCTTGAGCCTCCCGTCACTAAAGCTACTTTCCCAGATAAATCAGTTTCGACGTTGTGCGTTACCATTCAAAAATCTCCGCTTACTCAGTTAACCCGAGACAGACCCGGTTTTTTACTCGCAAACGTCACGGTCTGTACCGCGACGGCCAATATTGCCAATACTGTTAACCCTGCCCCTGTCCATGTAGCGACAACGGGATCTTGACCGAATATGTTCATTGAAAAAGCACTAAACACCGTGCCCAGTGTTACACCCATCGTGATAACCGCAGTATGGACGGTTGTAACCAGATAGCCGGTACCACCAGCTTGGGTCACCCTGGTGATCAATGCAGGGTTCATTGAAATACCGATCAGCCCTACCAGTAAAACCATTATGAGGGTGACGGCCTTTATTTCACTGAACATCGACAAGGTGATCAGAGCCACGAGTAACAATCCATGCCCCATACGTAAAACGCCTACAGGATGAGCATCGGCGAACCGACCAACGATGAGGTTGCCGATCACAGTACAGATACCGTAACCGAGTAAAATGACAGTGGTTACATCCGAGCTGAAACCAGCGTTGTCTTGCAGTAAAGGCGTGAAGAAGGAGAAAGAACCATAAGCTGCCCCGATCGTTAAAAAACTCACCAGGTAGCGTGACCATAATTTAGGGGACTTTAGATTCTGTAGGTCTTCTACCGATTCGCTTTCCGTCGCCTTAGCAAGATCCGGCAAGCCTGTTTTGGCTAGTAGACTGACAAGCAGTGCCGCGACCCCTAATAGGTAAAAACAGCTTTGCCAATCCCACTGCGTGGCGATGAAATGACTGAGAGGTAGGCCAATAACCGTACCCACCATCATGCCGCTAAGAACAATCGAGACACAGCGGCCAATTTGGTCTGGAGATGGTGCGATCCTGGCCGCAAAGGTTAAGGCCAGCCCAAAGGTGGCACCGGACAGACAACCCGTTAGAACTCGCGCAAGTGCAAGCCACCAATAGGCGTGAACAACCGGCGCAAGAATTTCGATGATGGCATAAGCCGCAATAATGCCAGTCAACACTGAACGTGGTGACTTACGTCTTAAAACATAAGCGATTATCGGGCCACCGATCGCCATGCCTAACGCGTAAACGGAAACCAATAAACCGACCTGGCCGGTTGTCGCATCGAGATCTTCAGCAATGTTCGGTAGCATGCCTGCGGTTTGCAGTTCGCTCATCGTGACTACTAAAATAGTAATCATCAATATGTAGAGATGTCGGTTCAAATTTTATCCTCTTGATATGATCCATATTTTGCTCCGATAAGACGGGCAACTTCTTGATTGGTGCTGGAGACTTCAGGGATAGGTCTTCCTGCACTTGCCGTGAGACCTACTTCTAAAAAGAACCTTTCGAAGCCCCCTGGCGTAAAAATGAGTAACTGTTTTGCAAAATCTTTGGTGTTGTTTCTGAAGCCGTGCATCATGCCTCTTGGCACGAAGATTAGGCTTCCGGCTTGAGCGATAAACGTGTCATCCCCAGCCGAAATATCCAGCTGTCCGTGTGTGACATAAAAAATCTCGTCCTCGTTGAGGTGGTTATGACGCGGAGGGCCCCCGCCTGGTGGAATGATTGCCTCTAAAATAGAGAGTTGCCCTTGAGCGACACAGGGGTCGATCAGGACCGAGTACAGATCACCATTCATCCAAACGGACTCACCGTTACCAGAAGAAATATGGAATGCCTTGTCAGACGAATGCATTGATTTCAAACTCCATTATTTATTGATCAGTAAAGAATGTAACGAGGACGCCCTCATCCAATTGTGTACTGGTTAGTAAACAATTGGGCGAATTAATATGGTTTACGTATCGGGTTAGATTTTTCCGACGATACCTTCCGCTGCCTGAAGTAGATAGTCACGGTCAGGCATTGTTATGCCCATAATCCGCAGCCCGTAGTACCCGGATAGAAAAGCTTTGGCGCTGGTGGTGATATCTGTGGATGGCGTAAATTCATCCTTCCCTACGCCTTCAGCAATAACTTTTTCAATCATTGAAGCCAGGCGTAACAGATAGTGCTGGTTTATGGATTGGATTTCAGGGTCTTTGAAATTACGTTCAAGCACTGAATGTAATGCGAGGCAGCCTCTTGGGTTTTCAAGATCGAGATCGATGGAAATCCCCCACCGGAGCATATCCAAAAGGCGCTCTTTTGCGGGTTTATCAGCGGATAGAATCTCTCTTTGATAGTGAATACCCATCTCTTGATAATGGCGCAGTGCTTTTTGATATAGCCCTTGTTTGTTACCAAAGGCATGATACAAGCTTCCACGGCCAAGCCCAGTGACCTCGCATAACGTCTGCGTGCCACTCGCTTCATACCCATTATTCCAGAAGACATTCATTGCGGACTCAATGACAGCTTGGTCATCGTACTCCTTTGGTCTACCACTCATATCTATCCACCTATATATCATTTGTGGCTAGTTAACCAGTTCTTTACTGACCAGTCAATAACTATATTTTATCAATCAGTACACAATGAGGTAGCTATTCAAGCAACTCAATAATGCCGGGGGGGCCCGGCTCGGTATGTGAGGGGGATTATTTTGTCGTTACTGTAATTTGGCCAACTCCAAAAATACGTTTTCGTCCAACGCCAAAGACATATGCCTTTTCAAAGTCGGCAACCGAAGTCACTATGCCATTGGCATGGAATGTGCAGGCAGGGATATGGATCCTGTGCCCTTTTTGCGTAGGTTGGTCAGCCTTTTTTACGATTAAATTATCCATTTTGTTTACCCCGACATGGTGGGGAGTCAAGCCAGCACGATCTAAGCGGTATTTTACAAAATCCGGCAATTCCTCGGATGGGGGGCAAGTTTCACGCTTGCGGCCGTTTAAAACTTCACGCCGAACCGCTGCAATAGTCCCTGTGATTGTGACTTCCTGCCCTTCTGAAAAATACACGCTTTTTTTAACCTCACCCGGCACGCCAACGGCTTGTGCTGTGCGCAACAAGATGTAGGTATCATTGCCGGTGCCCGGTTGAATGGAAAACGAGTATGGGAGTTTTGCCTTGCACTGTTCCTGAATGAAATAATCCAGATGCTGATGTATCCGGTATAAGTCGTAGGACGAAATCCTTAAGCGAAGCGTACTTTCGAAATAATTCATGCTTTTTCTCACCAAAGGCCTTAGGCTGTATTACCTAAGGTTTGCTTATGGTAATGGGTAGGCGTCAGGTGACGAAATTGGGACTGAAAAAGAAAGAGGCAGATTCAGAAGGTTACGAAGTAAGTATTGCCATATTCATTCTGTTGCTGATGTGAGCATCCTACCAAGCTCAAACAATGCAGCACGGCGATGACATGTTACTTTGTCAAAGACCGTGCCATTCCGGTACCAAAATTTTCCATCGGTCTTTACTTGAGAGAATAATGGTGACATGTCGTAGACAGTATCTGGAATTATCATGCCTTCATTGGCGAGGACACCAGCAGTAATTGAATGGTTTCCACCGAATACAAAAGCTATATTCCAGGGAAGCCAAATCATTACTCGGTGGTTCATTTCATCCTGCTCCCAAGGGTTTCCCGCATGGAACCCTATGGAAGATAATGCGGATACATAACGATTGTAGTTCCAAGGACAAGGTAATATTAATGATGTAGATAGATCAGCAACATAGCTCGTTTCGTGGGTTAAACATGACTGTAGAGCATCATAATCAAGTACATCAAAAATATCTGAGAAAAAGAATTTATATGGGTTAACAAAGTCATCAGAGCGTGCATCCGTACCTTCTTCAGCTACCGCTATCAGTAAGTCACTTTGAATGTTTCTTCCGATGGCATTGATTAGCAACGGTATTGACCTCCCTCCGATTGACTGCCCCACAGCAATAATTCTGTTGAATTTCTCATAATTCATTTCTTGGATTTTACGCTGTTCATCCAAAATATGGTTCTTGATAATATGATTTTTCAGCTTACTTAAAAACATGATGATTATCTCGAATTATTGATTATTTGATTTCTGCTGTTCCAAGCAAAATACCTCACACAAGCAGCACTTCGATGGTTTCGCCATGATAAGTACCTATGACCTCAGTTGCCAGGCGGTCACTGTTACGCTGGATATCGCGCGGTGCATAGTTTTGAAGTGGCTTAATATCCAGACGCTGATCTTGAATGACAATATAGGGCATCAAAGCGGTTACGGTTTTCAATGCGGCAGTCGCTGCACCATCTTCATTACGAAATACGATGTTTGCCACAGGCTGTATTTTGGCTGGCCGACGCAGGCGCAACTTTTCCTGAGGGGTATTTGCAATTTTCTGGGCAAGATTACCGACAGGTAAGCTCACGGCACTATTGTCAATGACATCCGTTTGCATAGATGCCAGCAATTTAGTTTTGTCTGGGATCCGCAGTAGCGATTTGCGTTGCCATGAGAAGCGGACAGATTGAAGGTCGGCATTATGCCAGGCACGGATTTGGCGGTACAGATGTAGAGTCATAACACCAGGACACGCATTATGTAGTGCAGAAAAGCGCGCATTCTGATTACCGAACTCACTGATGATGTGGTCCTGTATAGACTGCTTACTAAAGTTAATGGCCGTGATCAGCGCCATGACTTCAGCTGAGAATTCTGGGTTGTCATCCGCGTACCAAAGTACACCGGCAGTTCGACGCGTCGATTTCTGAGAAAGCCCATCCTTAATATGCAGATCGGTGTAAGCTTTTTGGGCCTGCTCGATGGCTTGAGCGCCATACATTAGAATCGGTTCAATACGGGCAACCGGCAGGTTTTCTTCACCATCGGCCACTGGCGGTATAACGCAAACGCGTGCATATAGCGGAGACTTCTCCGCCAGCACTCGATTGAGCAACGCCAAGTCATCTTCCAGGCGATGGAAGGTTTGTGCGATGTTCATAATAATAAATCCCCGAGAAAGGGTAACGTGCTAACCCCCCACCGTGGTGGGGGCTGTATATATATCCATACTTTATACAATTATCAGGCGGGAATGCAAGAATTCGTTATTTCACATGAAGCCGGGGTTTGAGATTAACCGAGGAACGTAGTGTGTTCGGAAACTAGAACTTTGGCGTGATCAACTATCCATGTATGTGCTTCTTTAACTGTGCCTGGGGCATTCTGGGCTGCGTAAGAGCTGGCAAAATTCGGAATGGACTTTCAATCTGGCCGCTAATGTCATTAAACTTGCTACCTGTTCCACGGTGAGGGGTCTGTTGAGAACTATAGCCTGTGCTTTTGCTTGAAGCTTGCTCCGCAGAAACCTAAAAGGGGTCGTCTCAGAAAACGGAAAATAAAGCACGCTAAGCCGGTGGCAGCGGTCGCAATGGCCTGAACTTCCCCGCACCGATCTTGGCACTGCTGCGCCATAGGTAATCGCCGGTCAGGTTGATATGCTCCCACCCCAGCGGTGACAGATATTGCAGCAACGTGTCGTCCAGCGCCTTGCCGTGGGCACGCAAAGCACTGGTGGCACGCTCCAGATAGACCGTGTTCCACAACACGATGGCCGCCGTCACCAGATTGAGGCCGCTGGCCCGGTAGCGCTGCTGCTCAAAACTGCGGTCGCGGATTTCACCCAATCGGTAGAAGAAGACCGCCCTGGCCAGCGCGTTGCGCGCCTCGCCCTTATTCAGCCCCGCATGGACGCGGCGGCGCAGCTCCACGCTTTGCAGCCAATCCAGAATGAACAGCGTGCGCTCGATGCGCCCCAGCTCGCGCAGGGCGACGGCCAAGCCGTTTTGGCGCGGATAGCTGCCGAGCTTGCGCAGCATCAGCGAGGCCGTCACCGTGCCCTGCTTGATCGAAGTGGCCAGCCGTAGGATTTCATCCCAATGAGCGCGAATAGCCTTGATGTTCAGCCTGTCGCTGCTAATCATCGGCTTGAGTGCATCGTAGGCAGTATCGCCCTTGGGAATGAACAGCTTGGTGTCGCCCAGGTCGCGGATGCGCGGCGCGAACCGGAATCCCAGAAAGTGCATCAGGCCGAACACATGATCGGTGAAGCCCGCCGTGTCGGTGTAGTGTTCCTCGATACGCAAGTCAGACTCGTGGTACAGCAGGCCATCGAGCACATAGGTCGAGTCGCGCAAGCCGACGTTGACCACCTTGGCGCTGAAGGGCGCGTATTGGTCGGAGATATGGGTATAGAACGTCCGCCCAGGGCTACTTCCATACTTCGGATTGATATGCCCGGTGCTCTCTGCCTTGCTGCCGGTTCGGAAGTTCTGGCCGTCCGACGATGACGTGGTGCCGTCGCCCCAGTTTCCGGCGAAGGGTTGTCGAAACTGTGCGTTCACCAGCTCGGCCAGCGCCGTCGAATAGGTTTCGTCGCGAACGTGCCAGGCTTGCAGCCAAGACAGCTTGGCGTAGGTGGTGCCAGGGCAGGATTCGGCCATCTTGGTGAGCCCAAGATTGATACCATCAGCCAGAATCGTCGTCATCAGCAAGGTTTTGTCCTTGGCCGTGTCACCGGTCTTCAGGTGTGTGAAGTGGCGCGTGAAGCCCGTCCATTCATTGACCTCCATCAGCAACTCGGTGATCTTGAGGTGCGGCAGCAACATCGCCGACTGGTCAATCAAGGCTTGCGCGGCGTCTGGCACCGCTGCGTCCAGCGGCGTGATCTTCAGGCCCGATGCAGTGGTGATGATGGCCGTTGGTCGCCGCCATGCGGTTGACTGTGGCGAGTTGCGCCTCCAATAATTCCAGTCGGTCATGCAGATATTGGTCGCAGTCGGTGGCCACGGCCAGTGGCAATTCGCTGGCCAGCTTCAGGGTGGCGAACTTCTCGATCGGCACCAGGTATTCGTCGAAGTCCTTGAACTGGCGCGAACCCTGCACCCAAACATCACCAGAGCGCAGTGCGTTCTTCAGCTCCGACAGGGCGCATAACTCGTAGTAACGCCGGTCAATACCCTCGTCGGTCAGAACCAGCTTTGCCCAGCGCGGCTTGATGAATGCGGTTGGCGCATCGGCGGGCACCTTGCGCGCGCTGTCGCTGTTCATGCCGCGCAGCACGTCGATGGCATCGAGCACACCCTTGGCGGTGGGCGCGGCGCGCAGTTTGAGCACGTCCAGGAACTGCGGCGCATAGCGGCGCAGCGTGGCGTAACTCTCGCCGATATGGTGCAGGAAATCAAAATCGGCAGGCCGCGCCAGCGTTTGCGCCTCGGTGACGCTGGCGGCGAAGGTGTCCCACGGCATGACCGCTTCGATGGCGGCGAACGGATCGCCGCCGCTTTGTTTGGCTTCAATCAGCGCCTGACCGATGCGCCCATACATCCGCACCTTGTCGTTGATCGCCTTGCCGGAAGCCTGGAACTGCTGTTAATGCTTGTTCTTGGCCGCATTGAACAGCTTGCCGATGATGCGGTCGTGAAGGTCGATGATTTCATCAGTGACGGTGGCCATGCCCTCGATGGCCAGTGCTACCAAGGTGGCGTAACGCCGCTGCGACTCGAACTTGGCCAGGTCGGCGGGCGTCATCTGGCCGCCCTCGCGGGCGATCTTGAGCAAGCGGTTTTGGTGTACCTGCCGTTCGATGCCAGCAGGTAGGTCAAGCGCCTGCCAGGCTTTGAGGCGTTCGATGTGTTCAAGCATGTGGCGCGAGTTCGGCTTGGCGGGCGATTGGCGCAGTCACGCTAGCCACGTCATTTTGCTACCATCCTTGCGCTTGAGCAGTTCGTCCAGGCGCTGGCGATGGACAGGTATCAAGGAATCGGCCAATGCCGCATGGATGCTCCGGTTGGCACGGGTAATGGCCTCGGCGCTTGCGCGCTCGATGGCATTCATGGCGGGTAGGATGATGCTCTGCCGCCGCAGGTTTTCAACAAGGGTGCTGGCCAGCACAATGCCTTTGTCTGTTTGCAAGGCCAGTTCGGTCAATGTATGCACGGCTTGCCGGTAGTGACTCATGGTGAAGGGCTTGAATCCAAACACCGTTTGCAGCTCGACCAAGTGCTCCCGCCGTGTCTGCTCGCGCTGGCCGTAATCGTTCCAGCTTTCCACCGGCACCTTGAGTTGTGCGGCCACCATGCGCAGCAGGGGCGGAAATGGAGGTTCATCGACGCCCAAGAAGATGCCAGGGAATCGCAAGTAGCAAAGCTGCACGGCGAAGCCCAATCGATTCGCGGCGCCGCGACGCTGACGGATCACCGACAGGTCGGTTTCGTTGAACGTGTAGTGCCGTATCAGTTCGTCTTTGACATCTGGCAGTGCCAGCAGACTTTCGCGCTCGGTGGCGGACAGGATTGAGCGGCGTGGCATGGTCAGTCTTCCCGCAGGTACTGGTACAAGGTTTCGCGGCTGATGCCGAAGTCACGGGCCACCAAGGTTTTTTGGTCGCCTGCCGCAACTCGCCGTTTCAACTCGGCAATTTGTTCGCTGTTCAGCGATTTCTTTCGTCCCCGGTAGGCACCGCGCTGCTTGGCCAGCACGATTCCCTCGCGCTGACGTTCGCGGATCAGGGCGCGCTCGAACTCAGCAAAGGCTCCCATGACCGACAGCATCAGATTGGCCATCGGTGAGTCCTCGCCGGTGAACGTCAGCCCTTCTTTGACGAACTCCATGCGCACGCCCCGTTGTGTCAGCCCTTGGACGATGCGGCGCAGGTCATCAAGGTTGCGTGCCAACCTGTCCATGCTATGCACCACCACGGTGTCGCCCTCGCGGACGAAGGCCAGCAGCCTTTCAAGTTCGGGACGTTGTGTGTCCTTGCCTGAAGCCTTATCGGTGAATACCTTGCCGACTTCTATTTGTTCCAGTTGTCGATCAGGATTCTGGTCGAAGCTGCTGACGCGGACGTAGCCGATACGTTGACCTTGCAAGATGCCTCCAAAGGTAAAAATGTCAGGATGAAATCTATTACCCTTGGCTGAATGTGTCAATAAATATAAATTCACACTCTACTCTGACGTTGTTTGTGCTCAACATCTGACATCAGGTTAGGGCATAGCCTTAACTGACACCACCTCCCAGGGCCTGATATAAAGCAACACTATCGACTAGGCGTTGTGCCTGGGCCGCAATCATATTGATCCGGATTGACTGTGCCTGTTGCTGCGCGATGAGCAGTTGCAGGTAGCTGGCCGCGCCCAGCCGGTATTGCCGCTCGACCGACTGCAAGGAGGCCTGTGCAGCCATATCAGCGGCAGCGAGGGCAGTCAAAGTTTGTGCATCGCTTTCCACCGCGCGCAGGGTGTCGGCGACGTTACGCAAAGACTCCAATACGACGCTCTGGTAATTGGCTGCGGCGGCATCAAAAGCGGCGAGCGCCGCTCTTTTTTCAGCGGGTAGCCCTGGATTAAAAAGAGGCTGGGTGAGCTGCGCAACCAGGCCCCACACTGCCGAGCCACCACCGAACAGGGCACCGGTGGTCAGCGCTTGAGAGCCAAGGTTGGCGCTCAGGTTGATCTGTGGGTAGAGCTTGGCGACAGCCACACCATAGTCTGCATTGGCCGCATGCAACAGCGCCTCTGACGCCTGGATATCCGGTCGGCGGCGCACCAGTTCTGAGGGCACGACGAGCGGCATCTCGACGGGCAGAGTGAAATCGGCCAGAGTGAAGGCCGGGATGCCACCCGTGCCTGGGGCACGACCGGCTAGCACCGCCAGTAGATGTTCGGTTTGTTGCAGTTGTTTACGCAGCGCAGGCAGTTCTGCCCGCGTTTGCTCCGCCTGAGCTTGTAGGCTCAACGCTTCATCAGGTGAGGCCTGACCGATACGCACGCGTTCATGGGCTAGGCGCAGTTGCTCATCCTGCACGCGCAAAATGGCAGTAGTGGCTTCTAGTTGCGCGGCGAGGCGTGCTCGGGTAATGGCAGCGGTTGCCATGTTGCCGGCAAGGGCCAGGCGCGCAGCATTCAGTTCGAAGCGACGGTAGTCGGCGCGAGCAGCCAAGGCTTCGAGTGCGCGCCGGTTGCCGCCAGCCAGATCGAGGTTGTAATGCACGCCAACGCTGGCGTTGTAGAGGCTGAATTGACGTGCGTCTCCGCTCAACCCTTGGCTACTGGGACTCATTTGCTGGCGCTGAGATCCCAGTGCGACATCTACCTGTGGATATTGCGTCGAGCCCGCCTGTGCGGCAAGAAGCTCCTGCGCCTGTCGCAAATTGGCGCTGATGCTCGCCAGCGTCGGGCTGACATGGAAAGCTTCGTTGATCAGTCCGTCGAGTGCGGATGAACCCAAGCTTTGCCACCATTGCGTTTCGATCGGAAGCCCTTCGACTAGACGTTGTGTTTCGCCGAACTGCGTGGGAGCGGACGCGGTTCTATCAGCCACCGGTGTTGCAGTGTAGCGAGCCACATCGGGTGCGGTGGGACGCTGAAAATCAGGGCCGGCGGCGCAGCCGGCCAGACCGGCGGTGACCAGACCAGCTACCAGGTAAGTTGCCGCAAGCCGTCTTTTGAGGCTGATGGGGCGCTGGCATGTTTTAGCGTGCTCCATAAAAATGCTCCACGAAAGGTTTACGGAAAGCTTGGTGGCAGCCCAAGCAGCTTTCCTGCACGTGGGCGAATGATTGGATCACCGCCTTGCCGTCGCTGCTCGCAGCAGCCAGCTTCATGGCCAGCGCCGCCTCGTGAGTCTGCGCGTCAAAGTTTCTGAACTTGGTCGCATCAGCGCCGAGGTAAGCAAGGATGCGCATTTTTTCAGTAAGCGGTGGCTCGGGGTGTGCAGCAACTTTTGGGGCGAGCTGAACGACCTGAACCCATTCCTCCTGCGAAATCGCACCGGTAATAGCCTGCATGTTGCGCTCGAGTTCCTGCATGATCTTGCGTAGCGCCAGTGGCTCAACCTGGGTAGCGTCACCAGCCCAAGCTGGCAACTGAAAACCCCATAAAAGCAGGCAGGCCGTAACGGTCAGGGTGATAGTTCCAAATGCGTGGTTGTGTTTGCGGTGGGTCATGAAATTCTCCTGTAATTCAATCGTTCTCTCATTCGAACTCCCGCCCTTCGCCAGCTTCCTCATGGGTCACACCGTCGCGGATGTGGTAGATGCGCTTGAAAGTGGGGATGATCTTTTCGTCATGGGTGACGACGATGATGGCGGTCTCGAACTTCCGAGCCATGTCGTTGAGGATGCGAATCACCGCCATGGCACGCACGCTGTCGAGAGGTGCGGTGGGTTCATCCGCCAGGATCACCGGTGGGCGGTTAACCAATCCGCGCGCGATGGCAACCCGTTGCTGCTCGCCACCGGAGAGTTGCGATGGCATGGCGTGAACTCGGTGTTGCACATCAAGCGCCGTAAGCAATTCCAATGCCTTCGCTCGCGCCTCTGCATTCGCGACGCCTGCAAGCATCGGCAGCAGGGCCACGTTGTCGGTGACATCGAGAAACGGAATCAGGTACGGCGATTGGAAGACAAAACCAATTTTGTCGCGCCGCAAGGCGCGCAGATCACGAACTTGCCAACCGCCGTCGTATATCACTTCATTACCCAGCGTCATGCGGCCGTCGCTCGGATCGATCACCGCACCCAGGCATTTAAGCAGCGTGCTCTTGCCCGAGCCGGAAGGGCCGACCAATCCGACCACCTCACCTGGTGCAACCTGCATATTCACGTCCTTCAACGCGTAGACAGCCGTGTCACCTTTGCCAAAGCGTTTGCTTAGGCCTTCGATGCGGATTCCTTTTCCAATCATGGGGTCACCCTATCGCTTCGGCCGGATCGACCTTGAGTGCCATGCGAATGGCGACGATGCTGGCCAGCACGCAAATCACGAGCACGGCAAAAAAACCGGTCACGGAATCCATTGGCGTGAGCAGCACATATTTGGGGAACAGGGGGGCTGAGAAAGTGGCGGTGATCTTGCCGACCACGAAGCCAATCACCCCCAAGGCGAGCGCCTGCTGCATGATCATCGCGGCGATAGTTCGGTTGCGTGTGCCGATGAGCTTCAATACCGCGATCTCGCGGATTTTGTCCATCGTCAGCGAGTAGATGATGAAAGCGACGATGGCCGCGCTAACGATGGCCAGAATCACCAAGAACATGCCTATCTGTTTGGCCGACGTGGCGATCAACTTGCCGACGAGGATGTCTTCCATCTGTGCCCGTGTGTAGACCGTCAAACGCTTCCAGCGTCGGATGGATTCGGCAACCTCGTCCGGCGCATGACCAGGTTTCAGAGTGACCAGCACTGCATTGACGAACGCGTTGGTGCTCTGTGAAGCAATCACGGCATCCAGCAAACCAGGAACACCGGGTCGATTGAAGGCCGGGTTGGCTTCGGTGCGACGCCGGCTTTGCCAAATGGCGTCGTTGTCCTTGAGGAACTGAGCCTCTTGGGCATCCTTGAGCGGAATGAATACCATCGGGTCGCCGCTGGACGACACCATGCGCCGTGTCAGCCCCACGACGGTGTAATGATTTCGGCGAATGGCAAGACGATCTCCCAGTTTGAAGCCGGTGGCGATGTCGGCCACCGCCTCGTAGTGACCGCGCGTGATCTGGCGTCCAGCGACGAGATAAGGAGGCCATCCGGGTGTAGCCCCCAACGCACCGGGCGCGATGCCGACCACCATGGTGCGTACATCACTCTCGCCCTTGCGTACCTGCATGGTCAGGTAGGTCACGTTCGCTGCCTGTGAGACTCCCGGCATGGCGAGAATGGCGCGATACACGTCATCGTTGAGGCTGGACGACTCCGCATAAGGACCCAGAGTATCCTTTTGCACCACCCAAAGGTCAGCGCCACTGTTGTCGAGCAACGCCTTGCCGTCGTCCACCATGCCTCGGTACACCCCAGCCATGACCAGGGTGACGCCGATCAGCAGACCCAGACCGATGCCGGTGAAGACGAATTTTCCCCAGGCATGGAGAATGTCGCGGCCGGCCAGGCTGATCATCGTGACACTCCTGGGATATGGTCGACCACATGGATGCGGCTGCGCGCCGTCAGTGCCTTTTCGCTATAGGTCACAACCTGGTCCCCATTCTTGAGCCCTTCGCGCACCTGCACGTAACCATTGAGGTCGGAAGTGCCGAGCTTGACCGGGGAGAAATGCAGATCACCATCCACGATTTGCCAGACACCAACTTTGTCGCCCTCACGCTGGACGGCAGCGTTGGGGATCAGTGGAGCGGCCGGGAGCGCCGGCAAGTCAACCGTGACTTCGGCCAGTTCACCCACCGGTGGCAAAGGTTCTGGTTTGTTATCGAATGTCACCTTGGCAAGCGTTTCCTCGGTTACCGCGTCGGCCTTGGGTTCCACCCGCAGCACGCGACCTTTCAAGGTCTGGCCACCACGCGAACGCAGGACGATAAGAGTCGGCAACCCCCCAGCCAGCCCCGATGCGCTGATCTGGTCGAAGCGCGCATTGATCCACAAACTCTTGGGGTCGATCACTTCCACCACGGCCTGGCCCGCGACGATGGTCGTGCCGGGATCGGCATCGCGCACGGCGACTACACCGTCGACCGGCGCGATCAGGCGCAGATTGCTCCGCTGCGCGACGAGTCCTTCGCGGTCGGAGCGTGCCCGGACAATATCTTCCCGAGCGGCAGATAAGGCGGCATCGGCGATCTGCAGTTCCAGCCGCTTGGTGGTGACGATTTCCTCGCTGGTCGAGCGCACCGCAAACAATTGCTCGTAGCGGCGCGCCTGGGTTTGCGCGTAGGCTTGCCGGGCTTCTGCCTCGCGCAAAGCCGCTTCCGCACGCTTGAATGCCGACTCCTGTGAGCGCACCCGATCATCGAGGTCGACCGGCTCCATCTCGCCGAGCACCTGTCCGGCCTTGACCTGGTCGCCTACATGCACCTCCAGGCGTTTGACGCGCCCGGCAAACGTCGGCCCGATCTTGTAGGTGTAGCGCGCCTCCACCGTGCCGATGCCGAACAGCGCCGGTGTGATAGCCCGTGATTCCACGCTTGCCACCGTCACAGCGACCGGGGCGAGCGGCCCTGATCGCAGACCGACATAAATAAAAAGCACCAGCAAAGGAATGATGACGGCAAGCAGCGCCAGGGTGCGGCCTTGCAAGGGTAACTTTTTCATTGCGCACTCCTTATGCCACGCCGATAAATTGCAAAGACGCGCGGCGCATCGCGGTGCATACGTCCCACATCACCCGCCAACAGCGATTGCATGACCAAGCCCTGGATCGTGCCAATGAACAGCGTTGCCGCCGCCTCGTTGTCAAGCGAGGGAGACAACTCGCCGCTGGCCTTGCCTTTCTCGATGAGACGATGCAAACGTTCGCCGTAGCGCTGAATCAAGGTTTGCACCATGCGCTTGGCCGGTGTCGATTCGGCACGCTGAAGCTCACCAAACATCATTCTTGGCACGCCTGGGTGCTCAGCTACGAATTCGATATGACTCATGAACATCGCCTCCATGGCTGCCAAGGGCGACTCGATTCCTTGTGCGGATCGATCGATTCTGGCTAATAGGCGCTCTGCTACCCACTCCATGACCGCCTGCCAAATGGCTTCCTTGTTCGGGAAGTGCCGAAACAGCGCACCCTGGGTCAAGTTCATGTGTTTAGCGATAGCCGCAGTGGTTATCTCGCTTGGGTTTTGTGAACCGGCAAGCGCCACGACGGACTCGACAGTTACGGCACGACGTTCATCGGCCGGCAGATGCTTTGGATGGGTGTCCACGAGCACTCCTTGTAAGATAGTAATTGATTACTATCTTACCACAAGAGGCAACTCAAACAAGAGAAAACCCGACGTACTCGTCAATATCTAGCGTCTGCAATGGGCTTAACGTGCTTTATTTTCCGTTTTCTGAGACGTCCCCTAAAAACCAATGCCAGAAGTAGCGTGAACATAATGAATGGAATGCCTTCCGCCAGTGTGTTTTGCGGATTAAGCAGGATAAGGCCGAGCACTCCACTCAGGAGGAAGAAACCAATACTCATCCACTTTAAGACAGGCGTTCCATGTCGATATACAATGAGTTTAATAATCTGGGTATCTGGTAAATCCTTCCCCATCGGTAATGAATATGCTGTTTGTATCGCTTTAGCTAACCCGTCATCGAATTGGCCGAGCGTCAGAGGTTTGTCTTTGTCTTTAATCCAGGCGTCGAACTCTGGTTTCACATCACTCTCTTCTATCAGATCGATATAGAACTGTGTTAGCGGCCATTCTATCTGTTGGTCATAATAGGCTTGTGGTCCACCCGCGTCATCCAGAGCGCGAATTTTAATTGCATACTTAGAGATACCAAACAGCACTACCGCAACAAACAAGATTGCGGAAGCCAGAATCAGTCTGTCTATATCCATGCCGGTAAAGAGCGAGTAAATAAACAGGGCGACACTTACCACTTGCAGCACCGCTGTACCAATAACAAAAAACCAAGCACTCTTGCCCAGAAAGGAAATGCATGCGTCAATATTTAACTTCATCAGATAATTAGCCCGCTTAATAATAGATATTAATAATACCTAAACCACGATCAGCTGCATCAGGAAATGACAGCAAACCGATCTGCTTTTTCCTATGCATGAGAAATTTACCCTGTTGAAATACGCCATGCCATAACCGATATCAGTTCCAACATTACAAATCTAGACCAACATACAATATGATTTAATTAACCCACCGCTGCCACACTGAAGACCTTCTTTACCTACTTTATCGCTGAATTTACCGAATCCCCCGCCTCTTATTTTTTCTCTTTTTTTCTCTCTTTTATCTCTTCTTTTCTCGCGTCTGTCATTCAGGAAGAACTTGCCGATTCCAAATAATGACACCGAACCCAAGCGGGCTTTCATATTATCGCGGAACAATGAGGATAGAGCTCGGGCTGGGTTTTGCCCCAAGCGGAGCGCCGGGGCATGGGGTTATACCCTTTATTGTATGTTGGTCTAGATATTAGGTTATTAAACCTTCTTAATATGACTTTAATTAAAACTGCATTATCATTACTTAAAAATGACAACCTCATCAGGAATAGCAAATGGAACTATTAAAATCAGAAATACCATTCACAATTCATGATAGTGAAATTAGTCAGGGGCCATTTCCAGCAAATGGTTTCCTACCATTATTTGAAACTGATTTTGGCAACGGCGATTACTATGGTTTGTACTGGCCTATCGGTCTTGAAAATGAACGCCTTATAGTTTGCGAACTATTTCACGATGAATGGCGTCTCGCCCCCGTTTTTTCAAATGCGTTAATATTGGCGGAGTGCCTGGAAATGGATAATGACTGTCAGGATGATGATTCAGTGATTGACGATCCCCTGCTTGGGGTTGTGTGCCCATTTCATCGAAAAGTCCAAAGTTTGCTTGTAGCCCTTTGATATCAAGGACTACAGCCGATATATAGTTTAATAATATTAATAGACTATGCCGCTAAGCTTAACGACTCTTCTGAAATAAGAGGATCTAAATTCTCCAGTAATCTTTCCAGTACAATATTATCTTTTTTAAGGCCAAAGGTGTAATTACCGGCCAGCTGTATATGCTGCCATGCGACAGGTGATAACTCAGCTATCATATTCACCGCTTCTTGATTATTTTCACGCGCAAATTTTTCAATCAAACTGGATAATAATGCAGAATTATAATAAATAATGCAGTTAGCAATGATACGAGCACAATCATTCCATTGTTCTATCTGGTAATCATCGCCACCTCTGAATTGATTACCATTAATTGACGCAATTGCACGCCGTAATTGATGGTAAGCCTCACCCCGATTAAGTGCTTGTTGGACAAACTGCCTGAGCATTTTGTCATCAACATAATCGAGAACGTATAAACACTTAATTATTCGGTCATATTCACGAAGAGCCGCTAAGGTGCGATTGTTTTTCTTACTGTTAGAAAGCTTAGTAATCACCGTGCTTTGTGTCGTCGTTTTACGGCTTAATGAACAAATTATCCATTGAATATTTTCCCACTCTTCTTGAATGAGTGATAAGTTGAGCGATTTTTTAAGTTTCAGGGAAAGGATTTCATCATACTCGATCTCAAACAATTCATTAAAAACGTGTTTAAATTTTGCATATCGCGGGGCAAACTGATACCCAAAGAGATCAAGGATAGCAAAGTTTACATTGTTAACGCCATGCGTGTCTGTTGCTAATGTTTTGGGCTGAATATGGCTGGTATTATTATAGAGTAAATCGAATGCGTGGTGAGCCTCATATTCATTGGCTGAAATCACTTTCGTATTTATTGGTACATGATTTGAAACTAATGTGAGTGCTGATACGCCTTTCCCTTTTCGGAAATATTTAGCAGAAAAACGGGCTTTAAATGTATTGATTCGGCAACCATGTTTTTGGCCATCAATACTACCAAATGGGGCACTTTCGTTAATCGTATAATATTTGAAAATGGGGAGTTTTGCTAAAGCATCAGCTATCATATCATTAGCTTCACTCGTTGTTTCAGGCCTAATATAACCATCATTGACGGCTCTAAGCACACCGATGGCTCTAGCTGATATTGATGACATATGATGAACACCATAGTTTGAGCCATTTCCAAATATGCAAGCGAGTAAATCGCCCTCTTTGGCCTTAGTGTTTTTCTTTTTTGATGCGATATTTTTAAATGCATCTAAGTAACCCGTTTTTTGATGAACATAGTCCATAATTTCAATGATCCCCATATGTTGGAGCTGGTTATATATGGGATTATCAATGTCATCTTTCCAGCGTTTATTCGCCAGTTTCCATGTTAACTGATTTGAACGCGGTTGAAGTGTCACGAAATCATTGGCTCCATCATGGATATTGCGACCAATTCGCTCCATTTGGTCTCTCAGTTTTTGCGTTAATTCCGAAAGCGTTTGTTGTATCGGTGTATTGAGCCGAGTTAATCCTGTTTTTTGAATGATGACATGGCTTTTTTTCCACTCGGTGGCTGAAATCAGATCATCGTCTAAACGCTTGTTGCTGGCGCTTTCATTGATGTAAATATTGTTACTCTCAATCATCCGAGCCACTTTTTGGTATAAATAGTATTCAAATCGTTGAGTATTAACCTGTTCATCTATCAGGATAAAAGGTTTATCGTTTTTTAACAGTAACCGCTGATCGACGGTAGAAATGTGCTTATCTTTTTGAAGTTCTGATTTTGCTGTTAATAATTGGGAAGATAGTAGTTGTAATCCTGGTTCGCACTCGATATCAATCGCGAGAAAGAGTGACCTCATTGTATTCGCAATTTTTCTGTATTGTGTATCAATGTATAGCCACTCATAATGGGTTTTATCAAAACTATTCTTATTAAGATGTTGACTTATTAACTGAATTTCATCTTTAGACATCATTGCAAATGCATTTTGGCGAATATCACCAAATTGCGTATTGTCACTGACGTTTTCATCAACAAAGAGGTGTAAAATATTACCCGCATGCATTAACTTTTCACGAATAATTTCCAGTTCTTCTGCAATGCGTAACTTAGCTAAAGCACTCGCAGCTTCCCTTTGCTTTCTCGTCACATATAAAAAAGCTGTTACCAATTTATCATTAGTTTCTTGGTAGCGAAAAAATAGATAACAAACCAGATATAACATGCCTTGCCATTCGGGAAATCGACGAATTTTATAAATCGATTGATGTTGAATAATCGATGCATAATAGCTTAAATTACCTAATGATAATCCCAATTCACCAACAAGACGTTTTGCGTCGGGATAAACACTTTTTATGGTATTATGCGTTTCAATTTCACTTGCGAGCTCTGTCGGTGTAAAATCTTTAGCTGCGCCTTGTTGGCCAGATAGACTATTTAAAACCCCTTTTGTATGCAGTATCTTCTTTAATTTTTTATGTATTATTGGTGGCACGCTATTTGAAAGGATCAACTCGGTACGATGCCTCTCATTAGCTAAAACCGTGGTGATCATATTTTGCAAAGTGGAATAACCCACTAATCCAATTCTGTTTTGACCTAAAAAAGCGAGGCATTCATCAAAAATATATTTGGGGTATGTACAGATTGTTGCGACATCACCCAAACGCTCTATCAAGGCTTGTTTATCTTGTCTTAATAACCGCGAAAAACCCAGTATTTCATGCATTTTAGCGATCAATGTTGCTCGAGTACTTTTAGCAATAAAGGGGTATTTCGGCTTTCTATTTGGAAAATGTGTCGCATAAATATAGTCGACATCTTGTTTAACCTCTCGTAGTTTAAATTGAGCGACAACAGGCTTCGCGCGAAAATAACCAATCAGAAGAATTAAATATATTTTCGTTTCAATTTTTCCCATTTTAGTGAGGATTTTTTTTATACTCGGATCTAATGAAAAATATTCTTCACGCTCAATTTGATTAAATATTGGACGAGAATAGAGCTCATGAATCTCCTGTTCTGTCAAAATTTGAATACGGCCTGATTTAATCTCTTTCATTGTGGTTATGTTCTATCCTCTAAAAATAAACAACATCATATAATGGACGCGCGCGTAATCGATATAAAAGTGCAATTTAAGTCTACCTTAACTACACTAGGTAAACTCTAGTGTAATAAGTATAAAAAATAGATGTATAATGCACTACTATAACAACACCAATGTATAGTGCACCGATGAAGACAAATATACGAATTTATGGATATCTACGTGCTTCTACGCATGAACAGGATGCGTCAAGAGCAAAAAATGAACTGTTGAAATTTGCTGAAGGAATGGGGCTACAAATTGCCTGCTGGTTTGAAGAAAATGAGTCAGGCGCTCAGCTTCACAGACCTGAACTCTTTCGCTTACTCAATGTGGCCATGCCCGGTGATATTATTTTAGTTGAACAGGTAGATAGAATTAGCCGCTTGAATGCCGATGACTGGGAAAAATTAAAATATCTCATTGGACACAAAGGGTTAAAGGTCGTTTCTTTAGACCTCCCAACCAGTTACCAGTTTATGAGTCGCACCGATGAATTTACAGAACGAATGCTTGCTGCCCTTAACAGTATGATGTTAGACATGCTGGCAGCGGTTGCAAGAAAGGATTACGAAGATAGACGGCGTCGTCAAGCGCAAGGAGTGCAAAAAGCCAAACAAGAAGGGAAGTATAAAGGCCGTCCGATCAACAAAATATTACACCAAAAAATTGAAGGCCTTCTGATGGAGAAAAAAAGCTATAGCCAAATAGAAAACCTGATAGGTTGTTCGCGGCATACTATTTCGAAAGTATCAAAATCGATGAAAATAGCGCAATAAATGTCCCTCTATTCGTTTATCAAGTTTATGTTACTCAACAATGAGTCATACCGCGTGGAATGACATGAGAGAGATATTTAAGTATAAACAAGTGATTGGATACTTTTTAATTAAATAACTTATATTTATCACAATAAACCGAGCTTCATGACAATCATGAGCACGCATTAAAAGGGAGATTGAATGTCATTATCACCACAAAAGTCTCAAACGTGGGGGAAGATAAATCCGCCCGTTTTCTTTGTTTCCGCTTTTATTATTATATGTGTCGTTGCAATAGCCGCTATTTTTCCTCAACGTTCTGAAATTTTGCTCAAAGCTCTACAGGCACAACTTTTTGAGAATGCCAGCTGGTTTTATATTCTGGCTGTTGCCTTAATTTTATTGACTGTCGCCTATTTAGGCCTCTCTCGATTTGGTGAAATTAAATTGGGTCCTGACCATTCCCAGCCCCAATTCAGTTATCTTTGGGGTCGTCTCAGAATTCGGAAAATAAAGCACGCTAAGGCGTAGTCACCCCGTGACTCCCCCGCGCCGATGCAGCGAGCTTCGTTCCGTCTTGCAGTGACGCAATCAGCGGGCAGGAAACGTTCCCTTTCCGCGCATGGCAGGCGCACACCAGTTCAGACAGCACGGCCTCCATGCGTGCCAAGTCGGCCATCTTCTCGCGCACATCCTTGAGCTTGTGCTCGGCCAGGCCGCTGGCTTCCTCGCAATGGGTGCCATCCTCCAGCCGCAGTAGCTCGGCGATTTCGTCCAGGCTAAAGCCCAGCCGCTGGGCCGATTTCACGAACCGCACTCGTGTTACATCCGCCTCGCCATAGCGGCGAATGCTGCCATAGGGCTTGTCTGGCTCCGGCAGCAGGCCCTTGCGCTGGTAGAACCGGATGGTCTCCACATTGACCCCGGCCGCCTTGGCAAAAACGCCAATGGTCAGATTCTCAAAATTAATTTGCATATCGCTTGACTCCGTACATAACTACGGAAGTAAGCTTAAGCTATCCAAACCAAATTTGAAAGGACAAGCGTATGTCTGAACCACAAAAGTCTGAACCACAAAACGGGCGCGGCGCGCTCTTCGCCGGTGGGCTGGCCGCCATTCTTGCGTCGGCCTGCTGCCTGGGGCCGCTGGTTTTGATCGCCTTGGGGTTCAGCGGGGCATGGATCGGCAACCTGACGGTGCTGGAACCCTATCGCCCGATCTTCATCGGCGCAGCGCTGGTCGCGCTGTTTTTCGCCTGGCGGCGCATCTACCGCCCGGCGCAAGCCTGCAAACCGGGTGAGGTCTGCGCGATTCCCCAAGTGCGAGCTACTTACAAGCTCATTTTCTGGATCGTGGCCGCGCTGGTCCTGGTCTCGCTCGGATTTCCCTACGTCATGCCATTTTTCTATTAATCACAGGAGTTCATCATGAAAAAACTGTTTGCCGCCCTCGCCCTCGCTGCCGTTGTTGCCCCCGTGTGGGCCGCCACCCAGACCGTCACGCTGTCCGTGCCTGGCATGACCTGCGCCTCTTGCCCGATCACTGTCAAGCACGCGCTTTCCAAGGTTGAGGGCGTGAGCAAGACCGACGTAAGTTTCGACAAGCGCCAGGCCGTCGTCACCTTCGACGATGCCAAGACCAACGTCCAGAAGTTGACCAAGGCGACCGAGGACGCGGGCTATCCGTCCAGCCTCAAACGCTGATCCGTTAACCGAACTCGGGAGCGACACATGGGACTCATCACGCGCATCGCTGGCAAAACCGGCGCGCTCGGCAGCGTCGTTTCCGCGATGGGCTGCGCCGCCTGTTTTCCTGCCATCGCCAGCTTTGGCGCGGCCATCGGACTGGGCTTCTTGAGCCAGTACGAGGGGCTATTCATTGGCATCCTGCTGCCGATGTTCGCCGGCATCGCGTTACTCGCCAATGCTATCGCTTGGCTCAATCATCGACAGTGGCGACGCACGGCGCTCGGCACGATAGGCCCGATCTTGGTGCTGGCAGCGGTGTTTTTAATGCGGGCTTACGGCTGGCAGAGCGGTGGACTGCTCTATGTCGGCCTGGCCTTGATGGTTGGGGTGTCGGTCTGGGATTTCATCTCGCCAGCACATCGCCGCTGCGGGCCGGACAGCTGTGAATTGCCAGAACAACGTGGCTGACGGCAACAGCCGTAGCCACCACAGAAAAGGAAAAATACATGACCACCCTGAAAATCACCGGGATGACCTGCGACTCGTGCGCGGCTCACGTCAAGGAAGCCTTGGAGAAAGTGCCCGGCGTGCAATCGGCGCTGGTGTCCTATCCGAAGGGCACAGCGCAACTCGCCATTGAGGCGGGCACGTCATCGGATGCGCTGACTACCGCCGTGGCCGGACTGGGCTACGAGGCAACGCTTGCCGATGCGCCACCGACGGACAACCGCGCCGGCCTGCTCGACAAGATGCGCGGCTGGATAGGGGCCGCTGATAAGCCCAGTGGCAACGAACGCCCGTTGCAGGTCGTCGTCATTGGTAGCGGTGGAGCCGCGATGGCGGCAGCACTGAAGGCCGTCGAGCAAGGCGCGCAGGTCACGCTGATTGAGCGCGGCACCATCGGCGGCACCTGCGTCAACGTCGGTTGTGTGCCGTCCAAGAGCATGATCCGCGCCGCCCACATCGCCCATCTGCGCCGGGAAAGCCCATTCGACGGCGGCATGCCACCCACACCGCCGACGATCTTGCGCGAGCGGCTGCTGGCCCAGCAGCAGGCCCGTGTCGAAGAACTCCGTCATGCCAAGTACGAAGGCATCCTGGACGGCAATTCAGCCATCACCGTTCTGCACGGTGAAGCGCGTTTCAAGGACGACCAGAGCCTTATCGTTAGTTTGAACGAGGGTGGCGAGCGCGTCGTGATGTTCGACCGCTGCCTGGTCGCCACGGGTGCCAGCCCGGCGGTCCCGCCGATTCCGGGCTTGAAAGAGTCACCCTACTGGACTTCCACCGAGGCCCTGGCGAGCGACACCATTCCCGAACGCCTTGCCGTAATCGGCTCGTCGGTGGTGGCGCTGGAGCTGGCGCAAGCCTTTGCCCGGCTGGGCAGCAAGGTCACGGCCCTGGCGCGCAATACCTTGTTCTTCCGTGAAGACCCGGCCATCGGCGAGGCGGTGACAGCCGCTTTCCGTGCCGAGGGCATCGAGGTGCTGGAGCACACGCAAGCCAGCCAGGTCGCCCATATGGACGGTGAATTCGTGCTGACCACCACGCACGGTGAATTGCGCGCCGACAAGCTGCTGGTCGCCACCGGCCGGACACCGAACACGCGCAGCCTGGCATTGGAAGCGGCGGGGGTAGCCGTCAATGCGCAGGGGGCCATCGTCATCGACAAGGGCATGCGCACCAGTAGCCCGAACATCTACGCGGCCGGCGACTGCACCGACCAGCCGCAGTTCGTCTATGTGGCGGCAGCGGCCGGCACTCGTGCGGCGATCAACATGACTGGCGGCGATGCGGCCCTGGACCTGACCGCAATGCCGGCCGTGGTGTTCACCGACCCGCAGGTCGCCACCGTGGGCTACAGCGAGGCGGAAGCACATCACGACGGGATCGAGACCGACAGTCGCCTGCTAACACTGGATAACGTGCCGCGTGCGCTTGCCAACTTCGACACACGCGGCTTCATCAAGCTGGTCATCGAGGAAGGTAGCGGACGGCTCATCGGCGTGCAAGCGGTGGCCCCGGAAGCGGGTGAACTGATCCAGACGGCGGTGCTCGCCATTCGCAACCGTATGACCGTGCAGGAACTGGCCGACCAATTGTTCCCCTACCTGACCATGGTCGAAGGGCTGAAGCTCGCGGCGCAGACCTTCAGCAAGGACGTGAAGCAGCTTTCGTGCTGCGCCGGATGAGGAAAAGGAGGTGTTCAATGAGCGCCTACACAGTGTCCCGGCTGGCCCTTGATGCCGGGGTGAGCGTGCATATCGTGCGCGACTACCTGCTGCGCGGATTGCTACGGCCGGTCGCGTACACCACGGGCGGCTACGGCTTGTTCGATGACACCGCGTTGCAACGGCTGCGCTTTGTACGGGCTGCCTTCGAAGCGGGTATCGGCCTGGACGCACTGGCGCGGCTGTGCCGGGCGCTGGATGCTGCGGACGGTGACGGTGCGTCTGCGCAGCTTGCCGTGTTGCGGCAACTCGTCGAGCGTCGGCGCGAGGCCCTGGCCAGCCTCGAAATGCAACTGGCCGCCATGCCAACCGAACCGGCACAGCACGCGGAGAGTCTGCCATGAACAGCCCAGAGCACTTGCCGTCTGAGACGCACAAACCGATCACCGGCTACTTGTGGGGCGCGCTGGCCGTGCTCACCTGTCCCTGCCATTTGCCGATTCTCGCCATTGTGCTAGCCGGCACGACGGCCGGCGCGTTCATCGGGGAGCACTGGGGTATTGCAGCCCTCACGCTGACCGGCTTGTTTGTCCTGTCTGTGACGCGGCTGCTGCGGGCCTTCAAGGGAAGATCATGACCGCTTCCCAGCCAGCCGAGAGTGGGCAGCTTTGAGCTTCGCTACCAATCTGGAGGAGTACCACCATGAACGCAAACGCCCCGAACACTGCCAGTTGCACCACCTGCTGCGTATGCTGCAAAGAAATTCCGCTCGATGCCGCCTTCACCCCGGAAGGCGCGGAATACGTCGAACATTTCTGCGGGCTGGATTGCTATGAACGCTTCCAGGCACGCGCCAAGGCCGCGACAGAATCTGACATTGCGCCTGTCCCTGGCGGTTCGCAGCCGTCAGATTGAGGCATACCCTAACTTGATGTCAGATGCCATGTGTCATTTTCAGAAGACGACTGCACCAGTTGATTGGGCGTAATGGCTGTTGTGCAGCCAGCTCCTGACAGTTCAATATCAGAAGTGATCTGCACCAATCTCGACTATGCTCAATACTCGTGTGCACCAAAGCGAGGTGAGCATGGCGACGGAGGCTCTGTTGCAAAGATTGGCGGCAGTCAGAGGTAGGCTGTCGCTCTGCGCCGATCAGGCGGCTGCTGCGAAATGGTGGTTGAGCATGCCCATGGCCTCCGTCAGCGCCGAGGGCCCAATGCCAAAAGCTCTCTCCACAAGGCGCACCTCGCCCCTGATGCCGGGCTGCAGGCACCAGGGGCGAGCCTGTCCTTTGCGCAGGGCTCGCATGACTTCGAATCCCTTGATCGTGGCATAGGCCGTGGGGATCGATTTGAAACCGCGCACCGGCTTGATCAGTATCTTGAGCTTTCCGTGATCGGCCTCGATCACGTTATTGAGATACTTCACCTGCCGGTGGGCCGTCTCCCGGTCCAGCTTTCCTTCGCGCTTCAATTCGGTGATCGCTGCACCATAGCTCGGCGCTTTGTCGGTATTGAGCGTGGCAGGCTTTTCCCAGTGCTTCAGGCCTCGCAGGGCCTTGCCCAGGAACCGCTTCGCTGCCTTGGCGCTGCGGGTCGGCGACAGGTAGAAATCGATCGTGTCGCCCCGCTTGTCGACTGCCCGGTACAGGTAGGTCCACTTGCCCCGCACCTTGACGTAGGTTTCATCCAGGCGCCAGCTCGGATCAAAGCCACGCCGCCAGAACCAGCGCAGCCGCTTCTCCATCTCCGGGGCGTAGCACTGGACCCAGCGATAGATCGTCGTATGGTCGACCGAAATGCCGCGTTCCGCCAGCATTTCCTCAAGGTCGCGATAGCTGATCGGATAGCGACAATACCAGCGCACCGCCCACAGGATCACATCACCCTGGAAATGGCGCCACTTGAAATCCGTCATCGTTCCGTCCGTCCAATCTCCGCCAAGCATGCTCAAGCTTCACGATTTTTGCAACAGAGCCCACACGAGTATTGAGCATAGTCGAGATTGGTGCAGATCACTTCTGATATTGAACTGTCAGGAGCTGGCTGCACAACAGCCATTACGCCCAATCAACTGGTGCAGTCGTCTTCTGAAAATGACATTTGGTATCTCTCATAAACGGATGTTTTTGAGAGAACTATCTTCGGCCTTCACACGCACGAAAGGCGGCGAAGCTCCGCCGTTAATCCGTCCGCCGGAGATCTCGCCCAGGCAGGCTGAAGGCCGAGCAAGCCTGACAGGCCCGAAAAGCCCGGCACGGGCGTCGGCGGCGATGACGGCGGCGGCATTATCCAGGGTTGATGATGGAAGTGGAGGATATCGACAACCTCTCGCGCAACCAAGACATCGCGGTCGGACTGCAAGTGATCTTGAAGCCACGGGCCCGTCCCACCCCGACATGGACCTCGATGCCCGAACGGACGTTAGATTTCGAGTTCTAGGCGTTCTGCGATGAAGGTTGGATCCCAGCCGGGATTGAAAGTGTCGACGTGGGTGAATCCGAGCCGCTCGTATAGGCCACGCAGGTTCGGGTGGCAGTCGAGCCGCAGCTTGGCGCACCCCTGCGTTCGCGCGGCATGGCGGCAAGCCTCGATCAGCGCGGAGCTGACACCCCGGCCCGCATGTGTCCGTCGCACCGCGAGCTTGTGCAGATATGCGGCCTCCCCCTTGAGGGCGTCGGGCCAGAACTCGGGATCCTCGGCCGACAAGGTGCAACAGCCGACGATGCCGTCGCTGCAACTCGCGACTAGGAGCTCGGATCTCAGGACGAAGGTCTCCGCGAATGTCCGGTCGATCCGCGCGACGTCCCAGGCGGGCGTTCCCTTGGCGGACATCCACGCCGCAGCGTCGTGCATCAGCCGCACAACCTCGTCGATATCACCCGAGCAGGCGACCCGAACGTTCGGAGGCTCCTCGCTGTCCATTCGCTCCCCTGGCGCGGTATGAACCGCCGCCTCATAGTGCAGTTTGATCCTGACGAGCCCAGCATGTCTGCGCCCACCTTCGCGGAACCTGACCAGGGTCCGCTAGCGGGCGGCCGGAAGGTGAATGCTAGGCATGATCTAACCCTCGGTCTCTGGCGTCGCGACTGCGAAATTTCGCGAGGGTTTCCGAGAAGGTGATTGCGCTTCGCAGATCTCCAGGCGCGTGGGTGCGGACGTAGTCAGCGCCATTGCCGATCGCGTGAAGTTCCGCCGCAAGGCTCGCTGGACCCAGATCCTTTACAGGAAGGCCAACGGTGGCGCCCAAGAAGGATTTCCGCGACACCGAGACCAATAGCGGAAGCCCCAACGCCGACTTCAGCTTTTGAAGGTTCGACAGCACGTGCAGCGATGTTTCCGGTGCGGGGCTCAAGAAAAATCCCATCCCCGGATCGAGGATGAGCCGGTCGGCAGCGACCCCGCTCCGTCGCAAGGCGGAAACCCGCGCCTCGAAGAACCGCACAATCTCGTCGAGCGCGTCTTCGGGTCGAAGGTGACCGGTGCGGGTGGCGATGCCATCCCGCTGCGCTGAGTGCATAACCACCAGCCTGCAGTCCGCCTCAGCAATATCGGGATAGAGCGCAGGGTCAGGAAATCCTTGGATATCGTTCAGGTAGCCCACGCCGCGCTTGAGCGCATAGCGCTGGGTTTCCGGTTGGAAGCTGTCGATTGAAACACGGTGCATCTGATCGGACAGGGCGTCTAAGAGCGGCGCAATACGTCTGATCTCATCGGCCGGCGATACAGGCCTCGCGTCCGGATGGCTGGCGGCCGGTCCGACATCCACGACGTCTGATCCGACTCGCAGCATTTCGATCGCCGCGGTGACAGCGCCGGCGGGGTCTAGCCGCCGGCTCTCATCGAAGAAGGAGTCCTCGGTGAGATTCAGAATGCCGAACACCGTCACCATGGCGTCGGCCTCCGCAGCGACTTCCACGATGGGGATCGGGCGAGCAAAAAGGCAGCAATTATGAGCCCCATACCTACAAAGCCCCACGCATCAAGCTTTTGCCCATGAAGCAACCAGGCAATGGCTGTAATTATGACGACGCCGAGTCCCGACCAGACTGCATAAGCAACACCGACAGGGATGGATTTCAGAACCAGAGAAAGAAAATAAAATGCGATGCCATAACCGATTATGACAACGGCGGAAGGGGCAAGCTTAGTAAAGCCCTCGCTAGATTTTAATGCGGATGTTGCGATTACTTCGCCAACTATTGCGATTACTTCGCCAACTATTGCGATAACAAGAAAAAGCCAGCCTTTCATGATATATCTCCCAATTTGTGTAGGGCTTATTATGCACGCTTAAAAATAATAAAAGCAGACTTGACCTGATAGTTTGGCTGTGAGCAATTATGTGCTTAGTGCATCTAACGCCGCCATAAACGGCGACAGGGTGGCGCGCCTATTGCGCATAAAATGGCGAAGCCATGCGCAACAGGCGCGGAATCTCTGGCGTCCGGTTTGATGGCTTTGTTATGCAAAGGACTAGTCTTCAATGACGTGTAAACCACGGCGCTTTAAGTCCTCCAACGAATCCAACATTCCCCTTATTAATTCAACAGGATGCCCCTCCCAGTCTTCAACAACGCCAACAATTCTCAAGGGTTCGCAGGTTCTATAGGACTGTGTTGGATTACCGGGAAATCTTTTGTTCGTAAGATTCGGATCGTCTTCGAACGGTCCTGTTGGCTCAACTATGTATATGTAGCCGCGACCCTCGAGGCCAGACAGTGACATAGCAAGTTCAGCTCCCCAAACTGCTGGCTCCATCAAGGCTGAAAAGTAGATGTGCTTAAGAATACGACCGTCCTCGAAATGAGAGATGAACCCTGTGGTTAGCAAGTCACCAATCGCCAAATTGGCTTTGGTTCCATGATAGAACGGTCCTTGCACCTGCTTGTAATTATCATGAGAGATGGGAATCCAATCTTTTACCATTTTAAGACCCTTAATTGTTGGGATTTGGCTGCATAACGCCTGAAATAAGCCGTGCCGCGAAGCGGCATCGGCTTGATTGAATTGTTAGACGGCAAACTCGAGCCAATACTTGTGCAGGCCAACAATATTAGACGAGCACAGCATGGGCATTGCCGCTTTGATCTTCTCCAGTGACCAATTCCACCACTCCATCTCCAGAAGCAATGAAATTTCCTCATCGGTGAAGCGTTTCTTAATCTTCTTAGCGGGATTGCCGCCAACGATAGCGTAAGGCTCCACATCTTTTGTCACCAACGAGCGGCTGCCTATCACCGCACCGTGCCCGATCTTGATTCCGGGCATGACCATTGCCTCAGAGCCGATCCAAACGTCATTGCCAATGACAGTATTACCTGCTTTTTGGAAGGCATCGAGTGCGCTTGAGAATGCAGGTTCTTCCTGCATATAAAAGAACGGGAAAGATGATGCCCAGTCGTACCGATGCCCCTGATTGCCAGCCATGATAAAGGAAGCCCCACTCCCGATAGAGCAGAAACTACCGATGATCAACTTATCAACGTCATCACGGTCCGGAAACAGATACCGTGCGCAGTCATCGAATGAGTGCCCATGATAGTAGCCAGAGTAATAGCTGTACCGCCCAACTTTGATATTGGGGTTCTTCACTTGCTCAGAAAGCAGCTTGCCTTTGAAGGGGCTATCAAAGTAGTTGGTCATAAGAGATCCCGCGGTCTGTGACTTTGCCGTCTAACGTTTGAAATAAGGGGCGCCGAGCGCCAGCGAGGGGAGCCAAAAGCTTGCTTTTGGCCGTCCCGACTTGATTGAAGGGTTGGGCGATTTTGCCATTAGATTTTTTATAAATTTAGTGTGTTTAGAATGGTGATCGCATTTTTCTTGGCTTTTATGCTTGATGTTAAATTCGACCCCAAGTTTCCTGTAAGTGCGGACACAAAAACATATTTATGTCCTGATTTGCTTATAATAAACCCTTCAAACCATCCGTTTTGTAAGGTTCTATTTGCTGTGAATCCTGCACCAGTTTTCCCATACAGTTTTGTACTATTATCCAGATCTTGTAGATACATGTTCTCTATGGTGTTTTCTATGGCTGAGTTTTTAACTGGGAGATTGTGATTAATAATTTTACGCAGGAATTGAATTTGTTCTTCTGGTGAAATTTTTAAGCTACTTTCGAGCCATGCTTCTGTTAATCCGTTGTTTCTTTCTTTATCTCCAGAGAAGTCTTGATTTCCATAATCAAAATCTTTGAGATAATTCTTGATTTTATTTAATCCAATTTTTTGGGTTATTTCTTGCGAAACCCAAACAACAGAAAATTGCATCCACGTCTTTGGTGTATGATTGCTGTTCCAGATCTCCATTCCTTTGGGGGTTTTATCCCATTTGAATATGGTTTTCTGATCTATTATTTCCGCATCAAATGCCATAAGTGATAATGCGATCTTGAAAGTTGAATCTGGTGCCATTTGCGTTGCACACTTTGCTTTATTGAATTGAGCAATTTCAGCGTTTGTGGATGCATCGTAAAGTAAAAAACAACCTTCAGTTCCTTCAAATAATGGAGATGCAACAGTAGAGATATCTGTTGATGCACTGGCGCTGCTGTAGATAATATTTGCAATTATTAAAAAAATAGCGAAGTTGATATGTATTGTGTTTTTCATAATAAGTATTGGTTTGGTAAAGGGCTTAATTTTAACGGCTAACAATTAATGAGGCTCCGGGTTCGCCCAACGTTTGACATGAGGGGCGGCCAAGGGCGCCAGCCCTTGGACGTCCCCCTCGATGGAAGGGTTAGGCATCACTGCGTGTTCGCTCGAATGCCTGGCGTGTTTGAACCATGTACACGGCTGGACCATATGGGGTGGTTACGGTACCTTGCCTCTCAAACCCCGCTTTCTCGTAGCATCGGATCGCTCGCAAGTTGCTCGGCGACGGGTCCGTTTGGATCTTGGTGACCTCGGGATCATTGAACAGCAACTCAACCAGAGCTCGAACCAGCTTGGTTCCCAAGCCTTTGCCCAGTTGTGATGCATTCGCCAGTAACTGGTCTATTCCGCGTACTCCTGGATCGGTTTCTTCTTCCCACCGTCCGTCCCCGCTTCCAAGAGCAACGTACGACTGGGCATACCCAATCGGCTCTCCATTCAGCATTGCAATGTATGGAGTGACGGACTCTTGCGCTAAAACGCTTGGCAAGTACTGTTCCTGTACGTCAGCAAGTGTCGGGCGTGCTTCTTCTCCGCCCCACCACTCGACGATATGAGATCGATTTAGCCACTCATAGAGCATCGCAAGGTCATGCTCAGTCATGAGGCGCAGTGTGACGGAATCGTTGCTGTTGGTCACGATGCTGTACTTTGTGATGCCTAACTTTGTTTTTGCGTTGCTCATGATGTCTAACTCCCAATTTGTGTAGGGCTTATTATGCACGCTTAAAGGCACTGTTGCAAAGTTAGCGATGAGGCAGCCTTTTGTCTTATTCAAAGGCCTTACATTTCAAAAACTCTGCTTACCAGGCGCATTTCGCCCAGGGGATCACCATAATAAAATGCTGAGGCCTGGCCTTTGCGTAGTGCACGCATCACCTCAATACCTTTGATGGTGGCGTAAGCCGTCTTCATGGATTTAAATCCCAGCGTGGCGCCGATTATCCGTTTCAGTTTGCCATGATCGCATTCAATCACGTTGTTCCGGTACTTAATCTGTCGGTGTTCAACGTCAGACGGGCACCGGCCTTCGCGTTTGAGCAGAGCAAGCGCGCGACCATAGGCGGGCGCTTTATCCGTGTTGATGAATCGCGGGATCTGCCACTTCTTCACGTTGTTGAGGATTTTACCCAGAAACCGGTATGCAGCTTTGCTGTTACGACGGGAGGAGAGATAAAAATCGACAGTGCGGCCCCGGCTGTCGACGGCCCGGTACAGATACGCCCAGCGGCCATTGACCTTCACGTAGGTTTCATCCATGTGCCACGGGCAAAGATCGGAAGGGTTACGCCAGTACCAGCGCAGCCGTTTTTCCATTTCAGGCGCATAACGCTGAACCCAGCGGTAAATCGTGGAGTGATCGACATTCACTCCGCGTTCAGCCAGCATCTCCTGCAGCTCACGGTAACTGATGCCGTATTTGCAGTACCAGCGTACGGCCCACAGAATGATGTCACGCTGAAAATGCCGGCCTTTGAATGGGTTCATGTGCAGCTCCATCAGCAAAAGGGGATGATAAGTTTATCACCACCGACTATTTGCAACAGTGCCGTTGATCGTGCTATGATCGACTGATGTCATCAGCGGTGGAGTGCAATGTCGTGCAATACGAATGGCGAAAAGCCGAGCTCATCGGTCAGCTTCTCAACCTTGGGGTTACCCCCGGCGGTGTGCTGCTGGTCCACAGCTCCTTCCGTAGCGTCCGGCCCCTCGAAGATGGGCCACTTGGACTGATCGAGGCCCTGCGTGCTGCGCTGGGTCCGGGAGGGACGCTCGTCATGCCCTCGTGGTCAGGTCTGGACGACGAGCCGTTCGATCCTGCCACGTCGCCCGTTACACCGGACCTTGGAGTTGTCTCTGACACATTCTGGCGCCTGCCAAATGTAAAGCGCAGCGCCCATCCATTTGCCTTTGCGGCAGCGGGGCCACAGGCAGAGCAGATCATCTCTGATCCATTGCCCCTGCCACCTCACTCGCCTGCAAGCCCGGTCGCCCGTGTCCATGAACTCGATGGGCAGGTACTTCTCCTCGGCGTGGGACACGATGCCAACACGACGCTGCATCTTGCCGAGTTGATGGCAAAGGTTCCCTATGGGGTGCCGAGACACTGCACCATTCTTCAGGATGGCAAGTTGGTACGCGTCGATTATCTCGAGAATGACCACTGCTGTGAGCGCTTTGCCTTGGCGGACAGGTGGCTCAAGGAGAAGAGCCTTCAGAAGGAAGGTCCAGTCGGTCATGCCTTTGCTCGGTTGATTCGCTCCCGCGACATTGTGGCGACAGCCCTGGGTCAACTGGGCCGAGATCCGTTGATCTTCCTGCATCCGCCAGAGGCGGGATGCGAAGAATGCGATGCCGCTCGCCAGTCGATTGGCTGAGCTCATGAGCGGAGAACGAGATGACGTTGGAGGGGCAAGGTCGCGCTGATTGCTGGGGCAACACGTGGAGCGGATCGGGGATTGTCTTTCTTCAGCTCGCTGATGATATGCTGACGCTCAATGCCGTTTGGCCTCCGACTAACGAAAATCCCGCATTTGGACGGCTGATCCGATTGGCACGGCGGACGGCGAATGGCGGAGCAGACGCTCGTCCGGGGGCAATGAGATATGAAAAAGCCTGAACTCACCGCGACGTCTGTCGAGAAGTTTCTGATCGAAAAGTTCGACAGCGTCTCCGACCTGATGCAGCTCTCGGAGGGCGAAGAATCTCGTGCTTTCAGCTTCGATGTAGGAGGGCGTGGATATGTCCTGCGGGTAAATAGCTGCGCCGATGGTTTCTACAAAGATCGTTATGTTTATCGGCACTTTGCATCGGCCGCGCTCCCGATTCCGGAAGTGCTTGACATTGGGGAATTCAGCGAGAGCCTGACCTATTGCATCTCCCGCCGTGCACAGGGTGTCACGTTGCAAGACCTGCCTGAAACCGAACTGCCCGCTGTTCTGCAGCCGGTCGCGGAGGCCATGGATGCGATCGCTGCGGCCGATCTTAGCCAGACGAGCGGGTTCGGCCCATTCGGACCGCAAGGAATCGGTCAATACACTACATGGCGTGATTTCATATGCGCGATTGCTGATCCCCATGTGTATCACTGGCAAACTGTGATGGACGACACCGTCAGTGCGTCCGTCGCGCAGGCTCTCGATGAGCTGATGCTTTGGGCCGAGGACTGCCCCGAAGTCCGGCACCTCGTGCACGCGGATTTCGGCTCCAACAATGTCCTGACGGACAATGGCCGCATAACAGCGGTCATTGACTGGAGCGAGGCGATGTTCGGGGATTCCCAATACGAGGTCGCCAACATCTTCTTCTGGAGGCCGTGGTTGGCTTGTATGGAGCAGCAGACGCGCTACTTCGAGCGGAGGCATCCGGAGCTTGCAGGATCGCCGCGGCTCCGGGCGTATATGCTCCGCATTGGTCTTGACCAACTCTATCAGAGCTTGGTTGACGGCAATTTCGATGATGCAGCTTGGGCGCAGGGTCGATGCGACGCAATCGTCCGATCCGGAGCCGGGACTGTCGGGCGTACACAAATCGCCCGCAGAAGCGCGGCCGTCTGGACCGATGGCTGTGTAGAAGTACTCGCCGATAGTGGAAACCGACGCCCCAGCACTCGTCCGAGGGCAAAGGAATAGAGTAGATGCCGACCGAACAAGAGCTGATTTCGAGAACGCCTCAGCCAGCAACTCGCGCGAGCCTAGCAAGGCAAATGCGAGAGAACGGCCTTACGCTTGGTGGCACAGTTCTCGTCCACAGTTCGCTAAGCTCGCTCGGCTGGGTCGCGGGAGGGCCGGTCGCAGTGATTCAGGCCCTTCTGGATTGTGTTGGTCCCCAGGGCACGATTGTCATGCCCACGCACTCGGGTGATCTGACTGATCCCGCAGATTGGAGATCGCCGCCCGTGCCTGCCGATTGGGTGCAGATCTTGCGCAACGAGATGCCGGCATACGATCCGCAAACCACACCAACTCGGAACATGGGTGCAGTGGCTGAATTGTTCCGGGCGTGTCGCAAACACTTTTGGAGGCAGCTATCACCCAGCCAAGGCCGGTATTTTCATGCTTTGTTAACCTTTTGCAGTCCGAAGAGGCGCGCAAGCAAATCATTCTGGTCATTGACGGTCCAGCCGCCTGAAAAGCCAAAGCCCTTCCGCAGCCACAGCATCGCCTCGAAACCCGCGATGGTTCGCCGCGCCGTGTTAAAGGATTGGAAACCGCCGATCTTCGGCATGTTCTTCTTCACCCGGAAATGGTCGCTCTCAATCCCCTGCTGGAGATGTTTGGTCACATAATGCACGGGATCGGGATGGAGAAGCCCATCATCAACCGACGTTTTGATCGTTGACGGGAAGGTGTTGGCCCCGTCCGTCCCAATCCTGTTCGGCGACAACAAGGGTTCATCTTTAAGCATCTTTCGGAAGAACCGCTTGGCAGCGTCGAGATCGCGCTTAGCGGTCAGCAGGAAATCCACCGGATTGCCATGCTTATCGATGGCTCGGTACAGATAGCGCCATTTGCCGCGGATCTTGACATAGGTCTCATCAATCCGGACCGAGCCGCAATGGGGTCGACGAAACTGCCGCAGCCGTTTCTCGATGACAGGTGCATAAGCCAATACCCAGCGGTTGATCGTGCTATGATCGACCTCGAAGCCCCGCTCGCGAAACATCTCTTCCAAGTCACGATAGCTGAGCGGGTAGCGCAAGTACCAGGCAACCGCCTGTACAATCAGCCAGGCCTCGAAATGCCTGCCCTTGAAATCATCCTTCGACTGGCGCTTCAGCTTTTCGGCAATGGTATTCAAAATCATCGGCTCGCTCCGCAATATCAGGAGCGGCAACTTCTCTCCCCATGGTCAACATCGAGTTAACCTGAAGAATTTGCGACAAGGCCATGCGTTCCGCTCCGGAGATGTCTGGCTTACTAGGTCCCGGCGCTATGGCGATCTGAAACACGCACTCGTTCCGGCACAATCCATCGCGGAAGGCGGTCGTCTCGCTGTGCCATTGCGGCCGGAGGAATGGCTGGCAGACCGGCAAGCTCGCCTCGACATGCGGTTGCGCGAGCTTGGCCGTGCCGCTCGCGCAGGCACGATCCCGGGCGGGTCGATTGAAAACGGCGTTCTGCATATCGAGAAACTCGAAGCCGCCGCGCCGACAGGCGCCGAAGATCTGGTGCTCGATCTCTACAAGCAGATCCCGCCCACGCGCATCACCGATCTCCTGCTGGAGGTGGATGCGGCGACCGGCTTCACCGAAGCGTTCACCCATCTGCGCACAGGAGCACCCTGCGCTGACCGGATCGGGCTAATGAACGTTATCTTGGCGGAAGGGATCAACCTCGGCTTGCGCAAAATGGCGGATGCGACAAACACCCACACCTTCTGGGAATTGATCCGCATTGGACGGTGGCATGTCGAGGGCGAAGCCTATGACCGGGCGCTGGCCATGGTGGTCGAGGCACAGGCAGCGTTACCCATGGCCCGGTTCTGGGGCATGGGCACGTCGGCTTCGAGCGACGGACAGTTCTTCGTCGCTACAGAGCAAGGTGAGGCCATGAACCTGGTCAACGCGAAATATGGCAATACCCCGGGCCTGAAAGCCTATAGCCACGTCTCCGACCAATATGCGCCGTTCGCAACCCAGGTGATTCCTGCAACGGCAAGCGAAGCGCCTTACATCCTCGATGGCCTGCTGATGAACGATGCTGGACGCCATATCCGCGAGCAGTTCACCGACACGGGCGGCTTCACCGATCACGTCTTTGCCGCATGTGCCATTCTCGGCTACCGGTTCGCTCCGCGCATCCGCGACCTGCCATCCAAACGGCTCTACGCGTTCAATCCGTCGGCCGCCCCGGCGCACCTGCGAGCGTTGATCGGCGGAAAGGTCAACCAAGCCATGATCGAGCGCAATTGGCCCGACATCCTGCGCATCGCCGCCACCATTGCTGCCGGGACCGTCGCGCCAAGCCAGATTCTGCGGAAACTCGCCTCCTATCCGCGGCAGAACGAGCTCGCGACAGCCCTGCGGGAAGTCGGTCGCGTCGAGCGCACCCTGTTCATGATCGACTGGATTCTGGATGCCGAACTCCAACGGCGTGCCCAGATCGGGCTCAACAAAGGCGAAGCTCATCATGCGCTGAAGCGGGCAATCAGCTTCCACCGCCGCGGTGAAATCCGCGACCGTTCCGCCGAAGGCCAGCATTACCGCATCGCCGGCATGAATCTGCTCGCCGCCATCATCATCTTCTGGAACACCATGAAGCTCGGCGAGGTCGTTGCAAACCAGAAACGCGATGGAAAGCTGCTATCGCCCGATCTCTTGGCCCATGTTTCGCCGCTCGGATGGGAACACATCAATCTCACCGGAGAATATCGCTGGCCAAAGCCTTAGCGTAGGATTCCGCCCCCTCCCGCAAACGACCCCATCCAGAGTTAGCTGTAGAAATGATTATGCCAGTCAAGGCTTTTGAAGAATTCTGCGCACACCATCAAGTACAGCACCTAAGTACGGATGATTTTGCAAAGATTGAATATGACCGCATGAAGTGGCGATTTGGACAGGCCGGTATTAGAGAATAAAAACTCTAGTCTTTATTAAAAAATCAGGAAGATTTATATGCAAATTGATATTAAAACATCTTCAGTTAAGCCTTTAAGAAATACTTATGCTTATATTGAAAAAAGATTTGGTGATAAACCAGCTTCACGTTATCAAGAAGCGACCTACGATATTCAGGAAGAAATTAATTTTCATTACAAACCTTTATGGCAGCCTGAATTTGATCTTTACGATAAGGGCCGTACTGTAATCCAAATGAAAGATTGGTACGTGCTTAAAGATCCTCGTCAATTTTATTATGGGGCTTATACCCAAACTCGAGCTAAACAACAAGAGATTTTAGAAAGTAATTTTACGCTTGTTGAAAAACACGATTTATTAAGAAATATTTCTGAAGAAATTCTAAACAAAGTAACGAAATTACTACTCCCACTTTATTGTAAACAAGACATTTTTATCTTTTATATTCAATGGCTTATTTTCCTGCTAATTGGTAATACCATGAAAAATACCATGCTCAGAAAAGGCTTAACAATATTTTGAAAAATTGCCTACTGAGCGCTGCCGCACAGCTCCATAGGCCGCTTTCCTGGCTTTGCTTCCAGATGTATGCTCTTCTGCTCCTGCAGCTAATGGATCACCGCAAACAGGTTACTCGCCTGGGGATTCCCTTTCGACCCGAGCATCCGTATGAGACTCATGCTCGATTATTATTATTATACTCTGTACACGACAAATTTCACAGAACCCTTATCCTATCAGGATTCTGCTTTCTTAAAATTGCCAAAATTTCCTTAAACTCTTCTTTTTTCCCAAAACCAATTAAACGCTGAATCGCCATTTGAACATAGTCTAAACCATAGCGAAATAAACTCATTGAGAGTCGTCCATGCTTCTTTATTTTTATCGCTTTTTTTTGATTATGTTGCCATTCACCCGTTAAGTAACACCAACAGAAGCTTATAGCTAACACCGCAATCAATTTTTTCACTCGTCTAGGGTCTGTCAAGCGCGTATTTTCAAGATTAAACCCGCGTCCTTTGAGACAACTGAATAAGGTTTCAATTTCCCAGCGTAATGCATAATCCTGAATAGCATTGGCATTAAACTGAGGAGAAACGACGAGTAAAAGCTCTCCATTTTCTAACTGTAGTGCACTTATATATAGTTTCACCCGACCAACCAAAATCCGTCGTTTACGACATTCAATTTGACCAACTTTAAGATGGCGAAATAAATCACTAATTTTATGATTCTTTCCTAAATGATTGGTGACAATGAAGTTTTTTTAACACGAATGCAGAAGTTGATGTCTTGTTCAATTAACCATGTAAACCACTGCTCACCGATAAACTCTCTGTCTGCGAACACATTCACAATACGGTCTTTACCAAAAATGGCTATAAAGCGTTGAATCAAAGCAATACGCTCTTTCGTATCTGAATTTCCACGTTTATTAAGCAATGTCCAAAGGATAGGTATCGCTATTCCACGATAAACGATTGCGAGCATCAGGATATTAATATTTCGTTTTCCCCATTTCCAATTGGTTCTATCTAAAGTCAGTTGCACTTGGTCGAATGAAAACATATTGAAAATCAACTGAGAAATTTGACGATAATCAAAATACTGACCTGCAAAGAAGCGCTGCATACGTCGATAAAATGATTGTGGTAAACACTTGATGGGCAAGGCTTTAGATGCAGAAGAAAGATTACATGTTTGCTTTAAAATAATCACAAGCATGATGAGCGCAAAGCACTTTAAATGTGACTTGTTCCATTTTAGAGATTTGTTTAAGATAAGATATAACTCATTGAGATGTGTCATAGTATTCGTCGTTAGAAAACAATTATTGTGACATTATTTCAATGAGTTATCTATTTTTGTCGTGTACAGAGATTATTATAGAAGCCCCCATGAATAAATCGCTCATCATTTTCGGCATCGTCAACATAACCTCGGACAGTTTCTCCGATGGAGGCCGGTATCTGGCGCCAGACGCAGCCATTGCGCAGGCGCGTAAGCTGATGGCCGAGGGGGCAGATGTGATCGACCTCGGTCCGGCATCCAGCAATCCCGACGCCGCGCCTGTTTCGTCCGACACAGAAATCGCGCGTATCGCGCCGGTGCTGGACGCGCTCAAGGCAGATGGCATTCCCGTCTCGCTCGACAGTTATCAACCCGCGACGCAAGCCTATGCCTTGTCGCGTGGTGTGGCCTATCTCAATGATATTCGCGGTTTTCCAGACGCTGCGTTCTATCCGCAATTGGCGAAATCATCTGCCAAACTCGTCGTTATGCATTCGGTGCAAGACGGGCAGGCAGATCGGCGCGAGGCACCCGCTGGCGACATCATGGATCACATTGCGGCGTTCTTTGACGCGCGCATCGCGGCGCTGACGGGTGCCGGTATCAAACGCAACCGCCTTGTCCTTGATCCCGGCATGGGGTTTTTTCTGGGGGCTGCTCCCGAAACCTCGCTCTCGGTGCTGGCGCGGTTCGATGAATTGCGGCTGCGCTTCGATTTGCCGGTGCTTCTGTCTGTTTCGCGCAAATCCTTTCTGCGCGCGCTCACAGGCCGTGGTCCGGGGGATGTCGGGGCCGCGACACTCGCTGCAGAGCTTGCCGCCGCCGCAGGTGGAGCTGACTTCATCCGCACACACGAGCCGCGCCCCTTGCGCGACGGGCTGGCGGTATTGGCGGCGCTGAAAGAAACCGCAAGAATTCGTTAACTGCACATTCGGGATATTTCTCTATATTCGCGGTTCAGCAGGCATGTCCCCTTTGAGGGCGACCCGACGACAGGATAATCGACCTTATGGTGCGCAAATATTTCGGCACAGACGGTATTCGTGGCAAAGCCAACGAAGGCGCGATGACGGCGGAAACCGCCTTGCGCGTCGGCATGGCGGCTGGCCGTGTCTTTCGTCGCGGTGACCACCGCCATCGTGTCGTGATCGGCAAGGATACGCGCCTGTCGGGCTATATGCTTGAACCCGCGCTCACAGCCGGTTTCACCTCGATGGGCATGGACGTATTCCTTTTTGGCCCGCTGCCGACAACGTATAGGAAGAATAAACGCCCTTTTCACCCAAGTCCAACAGCTTTGGACCGCAGTTGACTCTTTCGACACCCCTGCGATGCAACCCAATCCGGCTGACGGGGAGCCAGCAACGCTGAAAATTTACCCTCCTCTTTCCCACTAGCGGCTCCTTTTCCGACAACCAGCACGGCGGATCCCTGCCGCGGCGCTGTGAACGCAGCATTTTGATTGGTATCGTTGGCCTTCAGGCTCGTCAGTCAAACAGACCCAGGAGCAGCTCAGCCGGTGGCGCCCGGCTTTCGGGTAACGCCCTGGTCCCGCTGGTTTCGGCTTTGTGCTTCAGGTGATCAAGGATCTGCTTGATCACTATAGGGTCTTCAATGCAGGCGATGACTTTCATGGCGCCGCCGCAGCCGCTGCAGGTCTCGATGTCGATATTGAAAACACGCTTGAGCCGTTGCGCCCATGTCATCGACGCTCGCCGTTGTGCTGGTGTTGCCGGTTCATCAGCCACCCTGACCTTGTTGCCCCTGCCCCGTTTTGCCGGCGTGACCAACGCCCGGTGCCGACTGTTGGGTGCGAACACCCCGTGGAAGCGGGTTAGGTTGACTCTGGGCTTCGGTACCAGGGCGGCCAGCCTTGCAATGAAATCCAATGGTTCGAAAATGACGTGCGTGGTGCCGTCCCGGTACGGCGTCTTGAGCTGGTAGCGCACGTTGCCGCCTCGTGTTAACGACAGCCGCTTCTCGGATACCGCCGGGCGGCTGATGTACCGGCACAGCCGTTCGAGCTTCTTGCGTTCATCGGCCCTGGCCGCCACGCCGGCGTGCAGGCTGAACCCGGCTACCTTGCCAATCCCGTCACCGAACGGATCACCACTGGTCGGCAGAGTTTGCAAAGTGAACACCTTTCGCCCCGCCTGTGAACCGACAGCGATACGGTAAGTGATCGAGTGCCCCAGCAGGGGTGTCATCGGGTCGTCATCCACCGCATCCGAGGCCAGATAGCTGTTTTCGACATCCCGTTCCAGCAGGCCTTGCCGTTCCAGATAGCGACCCACCCGGTGGGCGATGGTGTGCGTCAGCTGGGTGAGCTCTGGGCTGGTCGGCGCCTTGACCCAGCGGAAACGCGCTGAGCCGTGGGATTGCTCGACATACACACCGTCGAGAAACAGCATGTGGAAGTGAACATTCAGATTGAGCGCCGATCCAAAACGCTGGATCAGGGTGACCGCGCCCGTCTTGGCCACTTGGTGGGTATGGCCCGCTTTCTTGACCAGGTGCGTGGCAATGACGCGGTAAACGATGCCCAGCACCCACCCCATGATCTCGGGCCGGCTGGCAAACAGGAAACGCAGCTGAAACGGGAAGCTCAACACCCACTGACGCATGGGTTGTTCAGGCAGTACTTCATCAACCAGCAAGGCGGCACTTTCGGCCATCCGCCGCGCCCCACAGCTCGGGCAGAAACCGCGACGCTTACAGCTGAAAGCGACCAGGTGCTCGGCGTGGCAAGACTCGCAGCGAACCCGTAGAAAGCCATGCTCCAGCCGCCCGCATTGGAGAAATTCTTCAAATTCCCGTTGCACATAGCCCGGCAATTCCTTTCCCTGCTCTGCCATAAGCGCAGCGAATGCCGGGTAATACTCGTCAACGATCTGATAGAGAAGGGTTTGCTCGGGTCGGTGGCTCTGGTAACGACCAGTATCCCGATCCCGGCTGGCCGTCCTGGCCGCCACATGAGGCATGTTCCGCGTCCTTGCAATACTGTGTTTACATACAGTCTATCGCTTAGCGGAAAGTTCTTTTACCCTCAGCCGAAATGCCTGCCGTTGCTAGACATTGCCAGCCAGTGCCCGTCACTCCGCGGTCTTCACTGCGTGATCGAGTTGATCGACACCCGCCGTGACACGCTCCATGAAGTGCCTGCCTGCGTCTGTTAGCCGAACGCCCCGCGCATGGCGCTCAAATAGCAGGACACCAAGGTTATCCTCCAGCGCTTTCACACGCGCGCTGACGCTCGACTGGCTGATACCAAGTGCCTTGGCCGCATGCCGAAAATTCAGATGCTCGGCGACGGCGATGAACTGAACAAGGGAAATGAGCGGTATCCTGCCAGACAGGATACCGACATTCACGAGGTTTCGATGGTTAGTGCGCCGCATCGGAGCGGGCCTGCTACCAGTCGTCGGTTAGACGACTGGCGACTTCTCGGTGGCAGCCCCACGGAGCCGAAGGAGCACCAGCCCCAACGAAACCAGTACCGCCATCGCCGTGGCGTAACAGATCACGGGCCACGCTGTGTCACCGTTTAAAAGTGCCACCGCCAATGTCCCGACAATGCTGACTATCAGGCTTTGAACGCAGAAGTAGAACGCGACCGCTGATCCCGCGATGTCGTCGAACTCTGCCAAAGCGCCGTTCGCGGTAACGGACACCGTGAAGACAATACCGACCGCGACAACCCACATCGGTAGGATGAAGGTGAGGAATGACGGCGAGCCGTAAAGTTCGCCGATCCCCAACAGGACCGCTCCGCAAACAAGCAACGCCATCCCACGCGCCACGCATCCTGCGATGCCCCATCTGGCGACAAAGGACTTCGCGAAACGGGTTGTCACGATCATTACAAGCGCGACAGTGGCGAAGGCAAAGCTGAATCCGATCTCGGAATATTCCGCTTGGCCTATGAGCACACGGGGAGCCGTCGAGAAGAAGACGAAGTAGGTGCCCATACCGGCGCTAAAGCCGACAGTGTAAACCCAAAAAGCCGGACTCGCGAAGATCGGCAAGACAGATCGGCGCGTCTTGACTTGATCCAGAGGGCGGGTTTCGTGCCACCTGAAACCCGCATTTAGGAGTGCGAGCATCGCCAGTATAGCCAAAGTAATGAATATCGCCTGCCATCCCAAGAACTCGCCGATCAATACTCCGGCGATAGGGCCGAGCGCAGGCACGAACGCCAGCATCGAACTGAAAAGGCCGTAGATGACGACACCCTCAGGACGGTTGGCATAAACGTCGCGAACCGTCGCGAACGTCGCCACCAGCATGGCCGACGCGCCCACTGCTTGAAGTAGACGGAAAGCGACAAAGGCCGGTGCAGTTGAAGACCAAGCTGCTCCCAGAGACGCAATGACGAAAGCCGTTGCGCCCGCAAGTAGAATTGGCCGTCGCCCGATTCTGTCTGAGAGCGGACCAAAAATCACCTGGCCCACGCCGAGCATCACCATATAGAGGCTCAACGTGAGTTGGATCATAGCGGGCGTCGTGTTCAGGATGCCGGGCATCGCTGGAACGACAGGGAGATAAATATCCATCGCCAGTGAAGCGAGGATGTCGAAAGGAGCCATCAGCAGCAGTGCTGCCGGCAGCGTATAGGCCCACGCGGGGCGTGTGGTGGTCATGACGAATCAACCCTCGATTAAGGAATACCGGGCGACGTCTGCTCGTCAGCAATCAGATGAGACTAGCCTTACAGAGCGCCGCAACAACAATACTGGTTGTTGCGGCTTACTTGTCTGCTGACTTGGAATTTCCCATCTGATTACTCCACGCTTACGAATATGAATTGCTACATTTTATCCGATTATCTTTTGCTTCGCAATGCGGCATGGGCGCACTCAGCGTTCCAGCCCCCTCTGCCGCCCTAACTGCCACGACACCGACCCGCCCTGCACGATGCCCATAACCTCGCGGCCGAGTTGGCGGTCGATGATCGGCCGCCACGGGACAAGGGTGAACTCATGGGATTTCTCGACCACGGCGAACTTGCCGCTCGATAGATGCACGGTTCCGGTAAACTTGCCGCTGACGCTCTCGCCGTCCGTGGCGGCGCGGAACGGCAGGCCCTTACTCAAAGCCATATCCGATCCGACGCCGGCTACCTCGCGCTCCCGCAGGATGGCGAGAAGGTTGCGCCGGTAGAAGACGCGGCTGTCCCGGCTGCGGGTGGCGTCGCCCTGTTCGATATGGTGCTCGCGGCGCTGGTCCATGGCTTCGCGGACTTGTTGCCCGAAGCCGGTTGGCGCAAGGTCGGCCGTCTCGCCGTGGATCAGCCGCCGGTCCAGCCAGGTCGCGCCGTCCGATCCGATCTGTTTGTTCAGATCGACCGGGGAAAGGACGCGAACGCTGGCCTGACTGTCTCGGCCGGCGTCATGGGCGGCGGCACGGCTGACCAGATCATCGGGGATGCGCCATTGGTCGGCGTCGATCCGCTCGACGATACCGGCCCGGCGTAGCGCCTCCAGCCGGCGCACATGGGCATCGACATAGCCCTCATAGTCGCCGCCTGGAACGCGGCACGTATAGGAAGAATAAACGCCCTTTTCACCCAAGTCCAACAGCTTTGGACCGCAGTTGACTCTTTCGACACCCCTGCGATGCAACCCAATCCGGCTGACGGGGAGCCAGCAACGCTGAAAATTTACCCTCCTCTTTCCCACTAGCGGCTCCTTTTCCGACAACCAGCACGGCGGATCCCTGCCGCGGCGCTGTGAACGCAGCATTTTGATTGGTATCGTTGGCCTTCAGGCTCGTCAGTCAAACAGACCCAGGAGCAGCTCAGCCGGTGGCGCCCGGCTTTCGGGTAACGCCCTGGTCCCGCTGGTTTCGGCTTTGTGCTTCAGGTGATCAAGGATCTGCTTGATCACTATAGGGTCTTCAATGCAGGCGATGACTTTCATGGCGCCGCCGCAGCCGCTGCAGGTCTCGATGTCGATATTGAAAACACGCTTGAGCCGTTGCGCCCATGTCATCGACGCTCGCCGTTGTGCTGGTGTTGCCGGTTCATCAGCCACCCTGACCTTGTTGCCCCTGCCCCGTTTTGCCGGCGTGACCAACGCCCGGTGCCGACTGTTGGGTGCGAACACCCCGTGGAAGCGGGTTAGGTTGACTCTGGGCTTCGGTACCAGGGCGGCCAGCCTTGCAATGAAATCCAATGGTTCGAAAATGACGTGCGTGGTGCCGTCCCGGTACGGCGTCTTGAGCTGGTAGCGCACGTTGCCGCCTCGTGTTAACGACAGCCGCTTCTCGGATACCGCCGGGCGGCTGATGTACCGGCACAGCCGTTCGAGCTTCTTGCGTTCATCGGCCCTGGCCGCCACGCCGGCGTGCAGGCTGGACCCGGCTACCTTGCCAATCCCGTCACCGAACGGATCACCACTGGTCGGCAGAGTTTGCAAAGTGAACACCTTTCGCCCCGCCTGTGAACCGACAGCGATACGGTAAGTGATCGAGTGCCCCAGCAGGGGTGTCATCGGGTCGTCATCCACCGCATCCGAGGCCAGATAGCTGTTTTCGACATCCCGTTCCAGCAGGCCTTGCCGTTCCAGATAGCGACCCACCCGGTGGGCGATGGTGTGCGTCAGCTGGGTGAGCTCTGGGCTGGTCGGCGCCTTGACCCAGCGGAAACGCGCTGAGCCGTGGGATTGCTCGACATACACACCGTCGAGAAACAGCATGTGGAAGTGAACATTCAGATTGAGCGCCGATCCAAAACGCTGGATCAGGGTGACCGCGCCCGTCTTGGCCACTTGGTGGGTATGGCCCGCTTTCTTGACCAGGTGCGTGGCAATGACGCGGTAAACGATGCCCAGCACCCACCCCATGATCTCGGGCCGGCTGGCAAACAGGAAACGCAGCTGAAACGGGAAGCTCAACACCCACTGACGCATGGGTTGTTCAGGCAGTACTTCATCAACCAGCAAGGCGGCACTTTCGGCCATCCGCCGCGCCCCACAGCTCGGGCAGAAACCGCGACGCTTACAGCTGAAAGCGACCAGGTGCTCGGCGTGGCAAGACTCGCAGCGAACCCGTAGAAAGCCATGCTCCAGCCGCCCGCATTGGAGAAATTCTTCAAATTCCCGTTGCACATAGCCCGGCAATTCCTTTCCCTGCTCTGCCATAAGCGCAGCGAATGCCGGGTAATACTCGTCAACGATCTGATAGAGAAGGGTTTGCTCGGGTCGGTGGCTCTGGTAACGACCAGTATCCCGATCCCGGCTGGCCGTCCTGGCCGCCACATGAGGCATGTTCCGCGTCCTTGCAATACTGTGTTTACATACAGTCTATCGCTTAGCGGAAAGTTCTTTTACCCTCAGCCGAAATGCCTGCCGTTGCTAGACATTGCCAGCCAGTGCCCGTCACTCCCACTCGATTGTAAACAAGCACACAAAACCCTTTAGTGACAACAATTTGCAAGAACTATCAGGCTCAGTGCCATGAAAAATACCATGACCAGATCATGAGGTTGAACACGGCTTGCGCCGGCAGCGTTCACGCTCCTGGTCGGCGATCTCGCCCGGCTGCAATGCTAGCTCAGCATCGGTCATGCGCTCCAGCACGTCGCGTAGGCGGATGGTGCAAGGAATGGGCGGCAGCTCGAACTCATAGCCGCCGGCGATCATTTCGGCCGCAATCTCCTCGGTGATGAAAAACGGCTCGTCGTCTTGGTTCGGCTTCTTCATGCCCTTTCCTCCTGGCGCTCATCCTGGCCGACAGCGGCCAGGGCATCGGCTTCCGTCAATGCGTCCTCCACGAACGCGCCGTGCTGCTTCGCTTCGGCCTGGCTGACCTCGGCCCATATCCGTTTCACCTGGGCCGCACTGTACCCGGCCAGCTCGGCGGTCTTGTTGATGCTGTAGCCGGACTTGCGCAGCGCGACAACTTGGGCGCGGCGCTTCGGATCAGCACGGCGGCCCTTGTACCGCCCGGCCTGGCGGGCCAACTCAATGCCTTGGCGCTGGCGTTCGCGCCTGTCCTCGTAGTCGTCGCGGGCCATCTGCAAGGCCAGGCGAAAAAGCATGATCTGCACGGCTTCCAGCACGATCTTGGCGACGCCCTGGGCCTCGGCCGCCAGGTCGGATAGATCGACCACGCCAGGGACGGCCAGGCTTGCGCCTTTGGCCTGTATCGAGGCCACCAGGCGCTCGGCCTCGGGCAAAGGTAGGCGGCTGATGCGGTCGATCTTCTCGGCAATGACCACCTCGCCGGGCTGTAGGTCGCCGATCATGCGCAGCAGCTCAGGCCGGTCGGCGCGTGCGCCGGATGCCTTCTCACGGTAGATGCCGGCGACGTAGTAGCCGGCGGCCTTCGCGGCCGTAGTGATCGCCTCTTGGCGTTCCAAGTCCTGCGCGTCGGTGCTGACGCGCAGATAGACCCGCGCCACCATCGGCGCGGCTACTGGCTTCGTCCTGCGCATACTTGCGGGCTCCTTTGGGCATACGCAAAGTGTCCGGTCATGCTACCCCCGGCCAAAAAGGCCGTCATGCGATTTATCTTGGCCGGGTCGTTATTGGCGGGTCTAAATGGCCGCTCCGTGGATCTCATCGCCAGAAATGGCGATGCGAGATCCAGGGCAGGGCGGCCGCCATCGTCAGACCTGGCGATGGTCGACGCCGGCGCGCATCGTCGGATGTGGCGATGCGAGCTCGAGGTCGGTGGCCACCGCCGGCGACCTGGTGCCATCGTCGGCAATGGCGATGCTGCAGCTCGACGTGCGCGGCCTGGTCGTCTCGGCATCGTCGGATGCGGCGATGCTCGAGCGAGGCGAAAAAAAACCGCCTCGGGGTGTCCGAGGCGGCAAGTCTGCATGCGGTTCAGGGAGGAAGAAACCGCGCCGGCGATCAGGGAGGAAAACCGCGCGGCCTGATGTGCAGCTCGGCCACTTTAGCCGGATTTTTCGACTTATCCGATGCGAGCGGCCCGCCGTGGGCGCTGCTCGATCTGCTGTTGCTTTTTCTCGACGTGCTTCTGCTCCTGGTGCTGCTGCTCGTCGCACGGCACTGTTGCAAAGTTAGCGATGAGGCAGCCTTTTGTCTTATTCAAAGGCCTTACATTTCAAAAACTCTGCTTACCAGGCGCATTTCGCCCAGGGGATCACCATAATAAAATGCTGAGGCCTGGCCTTTGCGTAGTGCACGCATCACCTCAATACCTTTGATGGTGGCGTAAGCCGTCTTCATGGATTTAAATCCCAGCGTGGCGCCGATTATCCGTTTCAGTTTGCCATGATCGCATTCAATCACGTTGTTCCGGTACTTAATCTGTCGGTGTTCAACGTCAGACGGGCACCGGCCTTCGCGTTTGAGCAGAGCAAGCGCGCGACCATAGGCGGGCGCTTTATCCGTGTTGATGAATCGCGGGATCTGCCACTTCTTCACGTTGTTGAGGATTTTACCCAGAAACCGGTATGCAGCTTTGCTGTTACGACGGGAGGAGAGATAAAAATCGACAGTGCGGCCCCGGCTGTCGACGGCCCGGTACAGATACGCCCAGCGGCCATTGACCTTCACGTAGGTTTCATCCATGTGCCACGGGCAAAGATCGGAAGGGTTACGCCAGTACCAGCGCAGCCGTTTTTCCATTTCAGGCGCATAACGCTGAACCCAGCGGTAAATCGTGGAGTGATCGACATTCACTCCGCGTTCAGCCAGCATCTCCTGCAGCTCACGGTAACTGATGCCGTATTTGCAGTACCAGCGTACGGCCCACAGAATGATGTCACGCTGAAAATGCCGGCCTTTGAATGGGTTCATGTGCAGCTCCATCAGCAAAAGGGGATGATAAGTTTATCACCACCGACTATTTGCAACAGTGCCGCAGCTACAGCTCTTGATGGAATTGGCCAACGCGTTAACGAAATTACCGACATGAACGCGCAAATAGCGACTGCGGTCGAGCAGCAGGGAGCAGTAAGTGAAGACATAAACCGCAGTATTATCAATATACGCGATGCTGCTGATACCAATGTACAGACCGGGCAGAATAATTTGCAAAGTGCGAAATCTGTCGCTCAGTTAACTAGCGCTCTGAGCGAACTGGCAAAACAGTTTTGGGAAAAACGAGGATAACGCTTTTCAGTATCTCGACAGGGATAACTTACTTTACCATCGGTTATCCCTTTTAGCCGCACAAATTTTAGCCATGGCTTTTCAGGAAGTCAGGGCTATCAGAATGGCCTTAGAAAGCCTAGTCAAAGAGCTGTCACGAGAACACCGTTAGCTTAGCGTACGATTTTTTCCGAATTCTGCGGTTCCCCCTAGATGGAGATATCGTCATAGTAGATAGTTCGATTGATGCAAAACATGGAGATATCGTCATTGCTTCTCTCGATGGAGAGTTTACGATAAAACGACTACAAACCAGCCCTGTTATTGCCCTTATACCCATGAACAGCAACTACTCACCGATATACATCAGTGAGGGTGAAGAATTGAGTATATTCGGCACTGTGACTTACATTATCCACAAGGCGAGATAATGTTTGCCTTAGTTGATGTAAACAGTTTCTACGCCAGTTGTGAGCGGATTTTTCGCCCTGATATTGCCAATAAGCCGGTTATTGTTTTATCAAACAATGATGGTTGTGTCATTGCACGTTCCAAGGAAGTGAAGTTGCTTGGGATCAAAATGGGGGCTCTATACTTTGAGATTCAGTCACTGGTCAAAAAGCATGACATTCAGGTTTTTAGTAGTAATTACACTCTTTATGCTGACATCAGCAACCGCGTAATGGACACACTATCAGGTTTTGCCCCACGAGTAGAAACATATAGTATTGACGAACAATTCCTTGATATGACCGGTATGCTTAGAAATTTCCCGTTAGAAGATTACGGTCGCAAGATACAACAACGAATTTTGCAGATTGCTCATGTACCTGTCGGTGTTGGTTTTGCTCAAACTAAAACACTGGCTAAACTGGCAAACCATGCTGCTAAAACATGGACCAAAACAGGCGGTGTAGTCGATTTGAGTGCTACTTCACGTCAGAAAAGGCTCATGTCCCTTGTGCCTGTTAATGAAGTATGGGGTGTGGGTAGAAAAATAAGTAACCGGCTAAATGCTATGGGAATAGTTACAGCGCTTGATTTGGCTAGGGCTGAAACAACCATGATCCGTAAAACATTCGGTGTGGTTGTAGAACGCACTGTGAGAGAGCTGAACGGTGAATCTTGCATCGAGCTTGAAGAAGTAGCAAAAACTAAAGAGCAAATCATTTGTTCACGTTCATTTGGAAAAAAAATTGAGCTCTATGAGCATATGCATCAGGCTATCTGCGAGTATTCAGTGTAGTGGTCAACTAAAATTGGCCACGGTTTTAGAGTTTTTCCGGTATTGGTTTTCTGATTCGTTTGGTGGTAATCCACCGTTATATTCATGCGGCCTGACCTCGCTGTAATACCCGACGATATAATCCGTTATTGCATGGGCTGCTTCACTGAAGCTGATGTAGCCGGTCACCGGCACCCACTCATTTTTCAGACTTCTGAAGAAGCGCTCCATCGGACTGTTATCCCAGCAGTTACCACGCCTACTCATACTTTGTTTTATCCGGTATCGCCACAGTAACTGTCGGAACTGCCTGCTTGTATAGTGGCTACCCTGATCACTGTGGAACATGAGCCCGGATGGCTTATTTCGTATTTCCCATGCCATTTTCAGCGCTTTGGTGGTCAGTTTGCTGTCCGGTGAAAATGACATTGCCCAGCCCACGGGTTTCCTTGCGAACAGGTCGAGTACAACGGCCAGGTATGCCCAGCATTTACCGGTCCAGATATACGTTACGTCGCCGCACCATACCTGATTGGGCTCTGTCACTGCGAACTGTCGCTCAAGGTGGTTCGGGATAGCAATGTGTTCATGACCGCCACGTTTATACCGGTGAACAGGCTGCTGACAGCTCACCAGCCCCATCTCCTTCATTAGCCGTCCGGCAAGCCATCGTCCCATCCGGAAGCCCCTGTGTGTTGCCATTACAGCGATACTTCTTGCTCCTGCTGAGCCATGACTGAGGCCGTGCAGCTCCTGAACCTGACTACGTAATACGGCTCTCCTGCCGTCCGGATTGTCAGGCCGGTTTTCCCGGTATCTATAGCTGCTGCGGTGAACTCCGAACACGCAGCAAAGAGTGGCCACAGGATAATGCGCTCTGAGTTTCCCGATCACCGAGACCTGTTCAGGGAGTCTGACATCAAGAGCGCGGTAGCCTTTTTTAATATTTCGTTTTCCATTTCAATACGTTGAATTTTTTTCTTCAGCTCACGTATCTCAATTTGTTCCGGCGTGATAGGGGATGCTTTCGGTGTTTTGCCTGCCCGTTCGTCCCGTAATTGCTTTACCCACCGCGTCAAGGTGGAAAGCCCGACATTCATGGCTTTCGCGGCATCTGCAACTGTATAGTTCTGATCCACAACCAGCTGAGCTGATTCACGTCTGAATTCTGCACTGAAATTTCGTTTTTTCATTAAGGCACCTGTGTTGTTCTGAGGTAAGCATATCACCTCTGTTCAGGTGGCCAAATTTATTAAACCACTACAATCTACACTTTGTTATACCAAAGCTTTGACAGTGATTTTTCTCGAGATGACTTTCAGCACGCTTTAGGTGGCATGCATATTTTAGCTTATGACCAACAACATATTGTTGGCCACGTTTCCATTGTTCAGCGCAATATGGCATTAGGTCATCAGCCCGTCACAGTAGGCTATGTCGAAGCTATGGCGGTCTTAGATAACTACCGCCGCCAAGGTATTGGTCGACAACTCATGTTAGAAACTAATGAGATAATCGCTAATTGTTATCAACTCGGGCTGTTATCTGCTTCTGAAGAAGGCCGCCATTTATATCAATCGGTTGGATGGCATGTTTGGGAAGGGAAGCTCTATGAGCTCAAACAAGGCTCTTACATTCATTCCATTGATGAAGAAGGCGGTGTTTTTGGATGGACAAAAGATAAAACAATTGATTTTTCCCAACCACTCTATTGTGACTTTCGCAGTGGTGATCAGTGGTAATAGATTGAAGATAATTGATAACGATGCAGAGACTCCCCATGAAAGAACAAAATATTTATGATGACCCCATTTTCTTTAAAAATTATCAAGCATTAAGAGTCAATGATACAGGTCTTAATGGCATCATGGAAGAGCCGGCACTAAGGGCGCTATTACCTGATTTAAAAGGTAAAATCGTTCTCGACTTGGGATCTGGCTTTGGTGATTTTGCACGGTATGCGCACAGTAAAGGGGCGAAAAAAGTTTACGGTATTGAGCTTTCAAGTAACATGATAGAACAAGCCAAAAAGCTGACCCATACTGATGATATTGAGTATATTCATGCGTCAATGACTGATCCTATGACATTCGTTGAACATTTTGACTTTATTATTTCCTCTCTTGCAATCCACTATATCGAAAACTTTAATCAGCTTGCAAGCGAGGTCTATTCTCACCTCAAAGAGGGCGGGAAATTTATATTTTCGGTTGAACATCCAATGTGTACGGCTCATGCATCTTCATTTATGAAAAATGAGTCTGGTGAGTTTATCTGTATGCCTGTCGATAATTATCAGGATGAATCTATACGTCATACCTCATGGTTTGTTGATAACGTCATTAAATATCACCGAACTGTCGAAAGTTATATTATGGGGTTACTCAACGCAGGATTTGTTATCGATGCACTTAAAGAGCCCAAAGTCATTAATGAAGCCCTATTGGCAAAACCAGAAGCTGAAATTTTTAATCGCTATTCACCTTTTTTAATTATTAGCGCACACCGCTAGCACATTCTTAACAATGGGTAAAATGTTGCACCTTTGCTATCTCGGTGATTGCGTTATACTCGTAGCGGGCAAAAAATAAGAAATGTCGCGTTTTGAATGGATATGCCCCAACAACAGGACATATCCACCAAAAAAAAATAAAAGTTAACTCAAAGGGTTACGTTGTTTATCCACCTCTTCGATTAAGCGATTAACGTGCTGACTGGCAAACATCTCTTCTAAAGTATTCGTGAGCTTACGGCGCCAGTTAGGGTATTCATAACTGGTTCCGGGGATATTTACGGGCTCCTTTATTCCTAACCAATCTTCCGGTTGTAACCCCAATAATGCACTGCTTGAGCCCGCGACAAAACGATGTAATTGCTCGACAAGATCTTGTGATACTTCATCTGCCGATAAATGCCCGTTCGCAAGTGGATTATCCGTGTTTCTCGACCTTAACGCGGTTAACAAGCCCTGTTTTACCGCCTCGCGATCCTGTCTTAGGTGAGCTAACATGTTGGCATCGGGATAAAGACCTAATTGCTCACCCAATACAAAGTCATGCCCTTCCCAATATCCTTTTAGTGTTGCCATATCATGTGTCGATATGACAGCCATCGCTTGCTCCGCCCACATTTCAGGAGGTCGGGCTTGACGTTGGTCGTCATGCTCAAACCACAACACTTTGTATGAAAACACACCATAGTCATGCAGTTTACTGACGATTTCCTCAGGGACGATACCAAGATCTTCGCCAATAACCATGCACTTCATACGCTGACTTTCTAATGCCAAGATAGCCAGAAGATCATCCACGGGATAACGCACATAGGCGCCACGCGCTGCGCTTTCTCCTTCGGGCACCCACCAAAGACGTAATAATGACATCACATGATCAATACGCAATGCCCCGCAATTTTCCATATTTGCACGTATTAAGTCGATAAAAGGCGCATAAGCACGTTCTACTAAGGTGTATGGGTTAAAAGGCGCCACTCCCCAATTTTGCCCTAGCGGCCCTAAGATATCAGGCGGAGCACCAGTAGAGGCTTGAGTACAATATAACTTGCTGTCGAACCACGTCTCAGCCCCTCCTTGGGTAACACCAACGGCTAAATCTCGGTATAAACCTATTGGCATATTGGCATCACGGCAACGTTGCCAACAGTCAGAAAATTGCTGCCATGCCAACCATTGCAACCACGACCAAAATGCGATTTCATCTTGATGTTCTGTGCAAAATTGTTTTACTGATGGAGAGTCTGCATGGCGATACTCCTCAGGCCAAACAGGCCATCCCCAATAAGCTTCGTTTTGCGCCATCAAGGTCGCATGTAGTGCATCAAAGGCGGCTTGCCAATATAAACTCTCACCACGTTCATCGACAAACTGTTCAAAAGCTAAACGTAATGAGTCTGCTTTCTCTCGTAATGAAAATTGTTGCCAAGCAAAGGTTAATGCCGTTAGTTTTAATTCAGTAACCGTCGAATAGTCAACAAGATCACTCGTTCTAGCGGAGTGTAAACGAGCCTGCGTTTCCGCTAAATCCCACCAGCGCTTTCCTTGCTCACTTAATTGAAAGTCAGCAACCGAATCCACATCAATATAGATAATATTGAGCCAACTACGTGAAGATGGGCTGTATGGGCTGGCACTTTCTGGGTTTGCTGGAAATAATGAGTGAATGGGGTTTAAGCCCACAAAGCTACCGCCTCGAGTCGCTATTTCCCCGACTAAATGCTGAAGATCACCAAAGTCACCAATCCCCCAATTACGGTTTGATCGTAATGTATAGAGCTGAATATTCGCGCCCCACAGCTTTTTGCCCTTCTCAATTTCAGCCGGTATATAACAACGCTTTGGTGCCACAATCACCGTACAATGCCATTGCTTTTCTTGCTGCTTAAGGAGCAAACTGTGGTAACCCACAGTAAGATTTGCAGGCAACACTAGCGGATGCCCAGCCAACACATTTCCTTGGTGTTGGCATTGCTGATTTTCCGTTTCAAACACCCATTGAAACTCGCCACTCCCTTGAATGGCGATACTGATTTCATCATTCTCACGAATGACTTTTACGGTTGGCAAAGGCAGACTTTGTTGTTTTAAATGGGGGGCCTCCCCCCCCATAGCATCAAACAACTTTTGCTGGATATCTAATTCAATATCCTGCAACTGACCATAGGCATTAATATAGTTTGCAGCGATGTCTGGCGAGAGCCTTTCAACATTCTTTCTTTCACACTGCATATTCTCTCCTATGCCTCACGCTTTGCTTGCCAAATACGCGCTTGATAATCAGCAATGGTACGGTCTGAACTGAACATGCCGCAGCGTGCTGTATTTAAGATGGCTGTTCGTGTCCATGCATCTTGATCTTGATATAACGTTGCCGCTTTTTGTTGTGCATCAACGTAGCTCGCAAAATCAGCCATCAATAAATAAGGGTCTCCGCCTTCTTTGCCCAGACTCTGTACCAACTGTGCAAAGGCTTGCGTATCACCGTCACTGTAGGTGCCATCTTCTAATTCAGTGAGAACCGCATCCAGTACAGGATTATTTTTACGCCATGTGAGTGGGTCATACCCGTTCGCTTTCAGTTGCTTAACTTCATCAACAGTCAGTCCAAAAATAAATATATTTTCTGCGCCCACTTGTTCTGCAATTTCCACCGTTGCACCATCCAGTGTTCCCATCGTCAATGCCCCATTTAACGCTAACTTCATATTACCCGTTCCTGAAGCTTCTTTGCCCGCCGTTGAGATTTGTTCAGAAATATCCGCTGCTGGGATAAGTTTTTCGGCAACAGAAACACAGTAATCAGGTAAAAAGACGACTTTAAGTTGATCCCCCACAATTGGGTCATTGTTTATCGCTTCAGCAACTTTATTGATGGCATAAATAATATTCTTAGCCAAATAATAGCCAGGTGCCGCTTTAGCGCCAAACAAGAATACGCGAGGTACGCGTGGTGTTGTTGGGTTCTCACGAATATCTTTATACAGAGCAAGTATATGTAATAAATTAAGGTGCTGACGCTTATACTCATGCAACCGCTTGATTTGAATATCAAACATGGCTTGCGGATTGATCACGATACCTGTACGCGCTTTGACAAACTCTGCTAATCGTTGCTTATTACGTTGCTTAATTGCACGGTATTTTTGCTGGAATTGGCGGTCGTCAACATGTTCTTCCAAGACGTTGATCGCTTCAAGGTCATTAGCCCATTCATGCTTAACCGTCTCATCAATTAACGCTGCTAACTCAGGGTTACACTGTTTAATCCAACGACGTGGTGTGACGCCATTGGTGATGTTCAGAAATTTCTCAGGCCATAACTGATTATATTCAGGGAATAAATCTGTCGTGATTAACTTAGAGTGCAACGCGGCAACACCATTAATCGCGAAGCAAGATACGACGCACAAGTTTGCCATGCGTACCTGCCCTTCATAAACCACAGCAACTTTAGGCCAAACCGTCTGGTCAGTTGGCCATTTTTGTTCGACCAATTTTTTAAACCGCTGATTAATTTCATGAATGATCTGCATATGACGAGGTAACAACGGCTGCATAATGCTTTCATCCCAGCACTCAAGCCCTTCTTGCAACAGAGTGTGATTAGTATAAGCAAATGTTTGGCTCGTGATTTTCCATGCGGTATCCCAATCGAGCAGGTGTTCATCCAGCAATACACGCATCATTTCAGGAATAGCAATCGTTGGGTGCGTATCATTCAATTGAATCACTTCGTATTCAGGTAATGACGCTATCGCTCTGCCTTCACGATGGTGACGGCGTAAAATATCCGCAACAGAGCAAGCACATTGAAAATATTGCTGCATTAAACGTAATTGTTTTCCTGCTAAGTGATTGTCATTTGGGTATAAAACTTGGGTCAGTTTCTGCGCGTCTACCCCTGTTTTTTCTGCCTCTAAAAAGTGTCCTTCATTGAATAATTCGAAATTAAATGGTTGAGCATGTGACGCTTGCCATAAACGTAAAGGCTGCGTTTCATTATTCAAATAACCGACAACCGGTAAATCCCACGCTTCACCCTGTATGATAAAAGCAGGTTCCCAACGTGAAACATGACCATCTTGTGTGACGTTGCCACCAATACCTACTTGTACATTTAACTCAGCATTATGTCTAAACCATGGATAGCTATCACGCTGCCAATTATCAGGGGCTTCCACTTGCTTACCATCCACAAATGACTGTTTAAACAAGCCATATTGATAATTCAAGCCGTAACCAATCGCAGGTTGACCAACAGTGACCATTGAGTCTAAGAAGCAAGCTGCAAGCCGCCCTAATCCGCCATTCCCTAATGCCGGATCAACTTCTTCTTCAAGTAAATCACTTAACTCAATATGGTATTCTTTTAATATATCTGCAATTTCCTGGTACCAACCTAGGTTTAACAAGTTATTTCCTGTTAAGCGCCCAATCAGAAACTCCATTGAAATATAATTCACATGACGAAGTGTGGAGGATGTGGATTTTTTAGGATTCGCTGCCAATAACTCAGCAACAGCATGACTAATTGCCTGCCACCATTGGTGGGAAGTCATTTCCTGTTCTGACTCCAGCCCTAAAAATTGCCATTGACGTTTTAGTGCTGCCTGAAATTGTGTTTTGTTGAAGGTAAGATGCGACATAAATAACCAGACCTCATTATTAGTAAGAATGTATTGGCCTAGTATGCAGAGCGCTTTAACCCCCTTCCTCATCCCAGACAAAATTCTATCGGGAGTAGGTAGGAGGAGGAGAAAAATAAAACAAAAAATAAATTAAAATCAAAAAGTTAATTTAAATCTTTATCATTCCTCCTATCCCATCTAACCGTTATCTCAATATTCTTGATCGCCTCATCCCCCCATAAAAGCTTTTCGATATTGTTCTATTGCCTCACGCTAAAAATGCGTTCTAACGAAATCAGAGTAAATTGTGATACTGCGCACCTTTGTCATGATCAATGATCTAACATGCTTGCATAAATCTAGAATCTGATAGAAGTTATATAAAGAACTTTGATATATCACGAGCGAGTACTTCTTCCGTATGGTTACCCCACTGAGTATGTTAATTCCGTCTAAGTTAAGCCGTCCTGTCCGCCATCAAAATACGGTGGTGCGCGAGCGACTTTTAACTTTATTAGGGTCAACAACACATTACCGCCTTATTTTAGTCACTAGCCCTGCGGGGTACGGAAAAACGACGTTACTTTCCCATTGGGCAACCGAGAAACAACATATCGGTTGGTACACACTCGATGATGGAGACAACCAATCGGAACGTTTTGCCCATTATTTAATTGCGGCAATCCAACAAGCCACCCAAGGTTGTTGCCCAAATAGCGAATCAATGGCACAAAAACGCCAATACGCTAATTTAAACTCATTGTTTTCATTGCTTTTTATCGAATTAACACAATGGCAGCACCCCATTTGGCTAATCATTGATGACTATCATCTGATCAATAACCCAGCCATTCATGATGCTATGCGTTTTTTTTTGAAACACCAACCTGATAACCTGACACTTGTTATCTCCTCCCGCAATGTCCCTCAGTTAGGTGTTGCTAATTTACGAGTGCAAGAGCAGCTTCTTGAAATCGACAGTCAGCATTTAGCCTTCACCCATCCAGAAGCCAAACAATTTTTTGATAATCGCCTTGAAATCCCACTGGAAACAAGCGAATGCCAACGGTTATGTGATGATGTTGCGGGTTGGGTTACGGCATTGCAGTTAATCGCCCTATCAGCTAAGCAAGACTCCCATGCAGCAAAACACTCCGCACGTCGATTATCAGGGATTAATTCCAGTCACCTAAATGAATATTTAGTGGATGAGGTTCTCGACAATGTAAATGGGGAAATGCGCCGTTTACTTCTGACCAGTTCATTATTGCGCTCAATGAATGATGCATTAATTGCGCGTATTTCTGGTACGGAAAATGGCCAAATGCAATTGGAAGATATCGAACGCCAAGGGCTATTTTTACAACGAATGGATAGCTACGGTGATTGGTTTAATTACCATCCCTTATTTAGTAGTTTCTTGAGGCAGCGTTGCCAATGGGAACTCGCCAGCGAACTTCCTCAACTGCATCACGCTGCCGCAGAAGGCTGGATGGCACTGGGTTTCCCGAGCGAAGCTATCCACCACGCTCTCGCCGCTGAAAATCCATTAATGTTACGGGACATCCTACTACAGCATGCATGGGAGCTATTCCATCAAAGTGAATTATCATTACTCGAAAGCTCATTACAGGCTATACCGTGGGAAATGCTATTGGATAATCCTAAGCTTATTTTATTACAAGCTTGGTTAATGCAAAGCCAGCATCGCTATGGTGAAGTGAATACTTTATTGGATAGCGCCGAGCGAGAAATGACCAAAGAACTCGACCATGCGCTACGGGGTGAATTTGACGCGCTACGCGCCCAAGTTGCTATCAATAAGGGTAACCCAAATGAAGCAGAGAAACTGGCACACTCCGCGCTCAATTTGCTTCCTGAAACCAACTATTATGGGCATATCATTGCAACATCTGTACTCGGTGAAGTTCATCATTGCACGGGGAATTTACAGCGTTCCCTTAGCATGATGCAAGAAATCGAAGCCATGGCCCATCGCCATTCAACTTGGCACTATGTTCTATGGAGCATGCTGCAACAAAGTGAGATTTTATTCGCGCGTGGGTTTCTGCAATCAGCCTATGATATTCAAGAAAAAGCGTCTGAGTTAATTCATGAACAACATCTAGAACAATTGCCTATGCATGAATTTCTCTTACGTATTCGCTCACAATTAATGTGGGCTTGGGGAAGACTCGAAGAATCGGAAAGTGCAGCACGTTTAGGCATGAAAGTACTGTCAAATTACCAACCTCAACAACAGCTGCAATGTGTTGTTTTAGTTGTACTCAATGCGCTCGTTCGTGGTGATATTGATAACGCTCGCAGTCATTTGCATTTAATCGAAAATTTACTCAGCAATGGGATCTATCATGATGACTGGGTCTCAAATGCTGATGAAGCGAGAGTCATTTATTGGCAGTTAATCAATGATAAAACTGCCGCTGAAAGCTGGTTACAACAAACATTAAAACCCGCTTTGGCAAGTAATCATTTTTTACAACGTCAATGGCGTAATATTGCCCGTGCCCAAATTCTACTTGGTGAATATGACTCCGCGTTTGAAATCCTTGAAGAGTTGAATCTTAATGCGCGCAATTTGGAGCTAGTGAGTGATTTAAATCGCAATTTACTGCTGCTTAATCAACTTTATTGGCAGAAAAATGACAAAAATGCCGCCCAATCGACACTGATTGAAGCCCTTAATCTTGCGGGTCGTACTGGTTTTCTGAGCTATTTTGTCATTGAAGGTGAATCGATGGCGCAGCAATTGCGCTTGTTGCTACAGCTTAATGTCCTTTCTGAACTAGAAAGACACAGAGCACAGCATATTTTACGTGAAATCAATCAACATCATCGCCACAAGTTTGCTCACTTTGATGAAAACTTTGTAAATCGCTTATTAACCCATCCTCAAGTTCCTGAGTTAATAAGAATTAGCCCGCTAACTCAACGCGAATGGCAAGTCCTTGGGTTGATTTACTCAGGTTATAGCAATGTGCAAATAGCCAATGAATTTAACGTGGCTTCGACCACAATAAAAACACATATTCGCAATCTGTATCAAAAACTGGGCGTGCTTCATCGCCAAGAAGCAGTGGCACTCGCTCGCCAATTACTGCAAACCATGGGCTATAATGCGGTTTAAATCGAGTAGAAGACAGGAACACTCCTGTCATCCTCTCACACCACTAATAAAAGAGGCCGCACTAGGCAACCTTGAAAAAATTAGAATGAATAACTCGATAAGCACTTTAACTAAACAATTTAGCTTGCCATGTCAGCATTTTTATTGGATTTATTAAGACTGAGAGGAATGGTGTTGTGACTGATATAGTTCAGGCTAAGTACACTATCATCAGATACTCAGTTCGTGATAACCGCACATTACACCACTATCAAACGTACCCTTGCATTTTTAATCTAAACATATAGTTTTTGTTGATTGTGGCACCTTGATACACAGAATATAAAATTCTAATTAAAAAGATCACCGATGCTAGCCTAGTGTCACCAGTACTTTCTGCAATACCGTTCGCACCAAGCGACAACGTTATAAATATAAGACCAACAACTAACCACAGAGCAAAAGACCCCCACATTTTTCTATACAGATACACCCAAAAACCAAAGAAAAATGCCGTCCATGAGAATCCGTTTTTGACTATAACGGTGTTCGTACCTTTCGTAAACGTTATATATTTAAGGTTAGCATTTATTGAATTATCCATAATTCTTTCATCACATAAGTTAAATTTTACTTGCAATGTACAATAAAAAATAAGCTTATAGCGAGCTTCAGTTCGATTACAACGTATTCACTCTGATCAATCTAGAATCGAATAGGAGACTGGAACACCCCCGTACATACGAAGTTGGTTCATGTTAATGCAGGAACGGCCAGCACAGCAAACAGACAGCACCACGCTCGACGCATCATTAAAAAAGTGCGCATTACGCGCACTTAGAGGACATAGAACAACAACGAGGTATTTAAATTTATGGCTTTTTCACATTTTCAATAAATGTCTTACGTGCCGATTTGGATCCTAAACGTTCAGCTTCATCAAGCAATTTCAATGCACTATCTATATCACCGTTATCAATCGATTTTTTAATAGCCTGATTAAAGTAATCTTCTGTACCGGATAAAATTTCGGCTTGTTTTACTGGCGGAGTAGCCACTGCAACCGATGTACTTGCAGTATCCCCCACAGTGACAGGGGCAACTTTAGGTGAACCAAATAGTGCACCAATCAACACGCTTGAATTCGAATTTGAAGCGACATTTAGCTTTAACTTACCTTGAGTTACGTGCTTAGCGATGGGGTCTGGAATATCAGGCACCGCATTTCCGACACCCTTCGCGTAAGCTTTTGCTGGGTCAATTTGAGTTGTCGTGTTCTTTAAATCATCCGGTGTGGTAAACACCAGTAAATAAAGCTGTTTTTGGCCTAATGCAGGAGTCAGTTTAATTGTGCCACTCAGGCTATCACCTTCCATGACACTGGCCTCTTGATAAGTAAAATATTGGCTAGGGAAATAAGCAAAAGGCGTCATATTTTGGTCAAAAACCAACACATTAGGCGAATACACTTGATGGCGGTTTATTTCGCTATTCAAGTTTATGGTTAACTCACCCATATTGGCAGGAACACTATAAGCAGCAACAGGGCCACTAATATTGGCGAAATTAAGGGATTGCCCTTGTTGAGCTAAATCAATAATTGATTTTTCAGCTGGATTAACTGGTATCCATGATAGTTGCTGTAATGCAGTTGTCGCTATATTGGGTGCTGCTGATAAATCTTGCGGCACGATATTCACTTCTGCGAAACTGATAGCAGGTACCCCCGCCAGCAACCCCATACTTAAACACAGCGCTAAAAGTTTCTTTTTCATTATATTTTTCACCTATCATCGCATTGATAATAAATGGGAAGATATCGCTACCTTCCCTTTGTAATTACCACCAAATTTCCATTTGAGCGCCATAAGTGAATTCGTCATTATCACCACGACTATTGGTTAACGTGCCTTTACCGCTATTATCTCGGAATGCATTATTGGTAATATCGCCGCTGCTATTTTTCGCATAGCCCCAGTTTTCATCCCATTTTGCATAACTTACATAGAAACGAATGGCGGGACGAGACCAAATACTATCTCCGGCTTGCCATTGCTGGGCTAACGTCATTTTATATTGGCTATTATGTGAGCCAACCTCTTGGGATTTCACGTTATCGTACCCAACTTCAAATAATGTGCTCATTATTGGTGTCCACTTGTACATAGGTCTGACACCGACCGTCCACCAATCCGTTCCTTTGCCATTATCCAAGTCGAGTTTTTGGTACATTCCGACATACATTAAGTCCCATTTATCACCGAGGGAAATACCTCCGTGATCAATAAACCGCCATAGCTTACCGTCATTGTTAATACTTGAGCCTTGCGCCACACCTTTCCCTTGAGATGTCATCGCATCCGTTGCGTACTGAACAACAAATTTATTGAAGCCATTGAGAACACTTTGAGTGTGTTCCGCAGTGAACATCCAACCATTTTTTGAGGCATCATTTTCTAAATGGTAACCATCAGAAGGGTTTGCACGCCCATAGTCGATTCCCAGTTCTAGAACACCACCTGGGTTGACTTCAAGGTTTGATAGACGGACATCATAGGTATCATTTGCAGTACGATCTGCATACTTACGTTGCTGATTACTAATGAAGTTGTAGGAACCACCCGTTTCAGAAGCGCGAGTCGCCGCTAACGCCAGTTTTCCGAAACCTAAATCAATATTATCAATCCCTGTGCCTGGACCTGAAATATCCCAATAGTAAAAGTCAATCATATGAATATCGTGACGTTTATAGAAACGCTTACCCGCCCAAATATCAGCTTCTGGTAAACTGTCGATCAGGTTATTCCCTTGCACAAAAACCTCACGAAAAGCGGGGCTAGTGCTTTCCCAGTCATTCTGCTGCGAAACGGAATAAGCGACATTCGTATCAAAATAAAAGCTCTTATCGCCTTCTTTCCATACCTCTTGCCCTAATTTTAACTCTGCGTAAGTTTCACATTCATTACCTAAACGGTATTTACTTTGTGCACCTGTGACTTGAAAACATTTTTGCTCTCCACCGCTTCCCGTCCAACCAATACCAGAACGCGCATAACCGTGGAAATCAACTGCGAATGCCTGTAGTGGAACTGTTGCTGCAAGAATAGCCATAGTTAACGAATGCTTACGCAAAGTTATCATTTTAATACTCCTAGAGTTGCTTTTATTATGTAGGGATAGTGTTAAACGCCCTGTTCTTTATGCAACCGACGACACGCAGTACCATCCTCTCGAAATAGGTGGCAGCGTTCAGGTGGCAGACCAATGGCGAATGAGGCCCCCTCCTCAACTAACACAATATCGTTTTGCCGATATACAAGGTTTTGGGAGATAGCAGGGATCTGAATATAGATTTGTGTTTCATTACCTAACTGCTCAACAACTTGCACAGTCCCCTCTAAAACAATGCTGGCAATGTTGCTCGGTAAAAGATGTTCAGGGCGAACCCCTAAAGACATCCGGCTACCGACTTGAACATTTGAGCTATCAACAGGTAGCCAAATCTTTTGGTTATTGGGTAATTCAACTTGAACTTGTTCTACTGCGGTGGCAGTTACCTTTACAGGTAAAAAATTCATTTTTGGCGATCCAATAAACCCTGCAACAAAACGGTCAGCAGGATAATGGTAAAGCTCCAGAGGCTTACCCACTTGCGCCACTCTTCCGGCATCCAGTACCACAATTTTATTGGCAAGAGTCATCGCTTCTACTTGGTCATGAGTCACATATATCATTGTGCGTTTCAACCGTTTATGCAGCTTGGATATTTCAATACGCATTTGCACTCGCAAAGCCGCATCAAGGTTAGATAACGGTTCATCCAATAAAAATACGTTTGGCTCCGCAACCAAGGTACGCCCAATGGCGACACGCTGACGTTGCCCGCCGGATAGCGCTTTAGGCCGTCGCTCAAGTAAATGAGCCAGTTGCAAAACCTCGGCGACTTGTGTGACTCGTTGGTTTCTTATCGCTTTACTAACACCGGATAATTTCAAACCAAACGACATGTTTTCGGCAACGCTCAGGTGCGGATAGAGTGCATAAGACTGAAAAACCATTCCAACACCGCGTTCTGCAGGTGGTATTTCATTCATTTTTGTTTCGCCGATGAATAAATCACCACTAGTGATATCTTCAAGGCCTGCGATCATCCGCAATAACGTCGATTTACCGCAGCCTGATGGCCCAACAAAAACAACAAACTCACCCTCTTGGATATCGAGATTGATATTTTTCAATACCACGACATCCCCCCACGCCTTAGTCACATTCTGTAACTGCACACTCGCCATACTTCTAATCCTCATGACATCTTACTGTTTGCAAACAAGTATATTTCAATGGCAGGGACTATAACGGATTGTTGAAAATGAATAATCATCCGTCCGTACTTTTTTATGGAGGGAGGAGAAAGAAGGATAAAATTGAACCGTCATGAGAAAATTACGTAAGCTATTGATGATTTTTGGGCGCTAGGCCATGATATTCCACCTGATTGTTGTGACCTTGATTGCAGAAATAGCAATTATGTTAATTAGATCACAATGCAACAGGTGGAGGCGTAGAGTGGGGGATGATGAGAATATCGTTTTGACAACGCAAACTTAAAACAGTACTGCTCTCTATCACAACTACAGGACGGGAACATGAAAACAAAAACTAGCACTCGCCTACTCGTGCTTTCAACATTAATTACAGCAATATTCTCTACCTCTGCATTAGCAAAAATGGAAGAGGGAAAACTCGTCATCTGGATCAATGGTGACAAAGGCTATAATGGTTTAGCTGAAGTTGGTAAGCAATTTGAAGAAAGTACCGGTATTAAAGTCAGTGTCGAGCACCCTGACAAGTTAGAAGAAAAATTCCCTATGGTGGCAGCAACAGGAGATGGTCCGGATATTATCTTCTGGGCCCATGACCGATTTGGCGGTTATGCACAATCGGGTTTATTAGCTGAAATCACCCCTGACCAAACATTTAAAGACAAAGTGTTTGATTTTGCATGGGATGCAACGGTATTTGACGGAAAACTCATTGCCTATCCTATTGCCGTTGAGTCTTTATCGCTCATCTACAATAAAGACTTAGTCCCTAACCCGCCTAAAACATGGGAAGAAATCCCAGCGCTGGATAAACAACTGCGTGAACAAGGCAAAAGTGCCATCATGTTCAACTTACAAGAACCTTACTTCACATGGCCACTCATTGCCGCTGATGGCGGATACGCATTTAAGTCCGTCAATGGCAAATACGATGTTAAAGATATCGGGGTTAATAATGCAGGGTCGGTTGCAGGGCTCTCATTTATCGTTGATATGGTAAAAAATAAACATATCAGCCCAGACACTGACTACTCCATTTCAGAAGCGGCCTTCAATAAAGGCAATACCGCGATGACCATCAATGGTCCTTGGTCTTGGGGAAATATCGATAAAAGCAATATCAATTATGGCGTCGCTGTTTTACCGACCTTCCACGGACAGCCGTCAAAACCTTTCGTCGGTGTTCTCAGTGCTGGGATCAACGCAGCCAGCCCAAATAAAGAGCTCGCCAAAGAGTTCCTCGAAAATTACCTAATAACAGATGAAGGGTTAGAAAGCGTTAATAAAGATAAGCCACTCGGTGCTGTCGCCTTAAAATCTTACCAAGAGAAACTGGAACAAGACTCACGTATTGCCGCTACCATGCAAAATGCGCGCAATGGTGAAATCATGCCTAACATCCCTCAAATGTCTGCTTTTTGGTATGCCGTTCGTACTGCAACCCTGAATGCGCTTTCTGAGCGCCAAACGGTCACTGATGCATTAAATGATGCGCAAAAACGTATCGTGAAATAATTTGCCTAACGACCCCGTTAAGGTTTAGCGGGGTCATCAAGCATTCCATTGTCGAGGAACAACTTCATGGATGTCGTAAAACGACCTCATTGGTGGCAGAACCATTTGGTCAAATGGTCTCTTGTTAGCCTACTTGGCTTATTATCCTGCTACCTTGTGGTTTTAATGTATGCACAAGGGGAATACCTGTTTGCCATTTTAACCCTAACATTGTGCTCCGTGGGGTTATATATTTATGCTAATCGTAAAACCTATGCATGGCGCTATGTATACCCAGGCTTGGCTGGAATGGCCTTATTTGTGCTTTTCCCATTAGTTGCCACAATCGCCATCGCGTTTACCAACTATAGCAGCACCAACCAACTCACCTTTGAGCGAGCACAAGAAGTCCTATTAGATAGGTCATTTCAAACAGGAAAAGCATTAAATTTCAATTTATATCAACGAGATAACCAATGGCAGCTCGTGCTTAAAGATGGTGAGCAATTATTCAGCTCCGCCCCTTTTTCGTTAGATGGTAAACAACAAATTTCGCTAGAAGAAACGCCAAAAGTGCCAGAAGGTGAACGCGCAACACTGCGAACGGTCACGCAAAACAGGCAAAAACTGGCTGATATCACTGCGGTGATGCCTAATGGTGCTAAATTAGTGATTAGCTCTCTACGCCAATTTTCCAGTACAAACCCGTTATACACCTTAGCGGCAGATGGCTTGCTAACAAATAATAAAACTGGGGTTGTTTATCGACCAAATAATGAAGTTGGTTATTATGAAGCAATTAATAATTTAGGTGAATGGACAGGCGAACGCCTTACTCCTGGCTATACGGTCACCGTTAATTGGGACAACTTCGCTCGCGTATTTACGGATGAAGGTATTCAAAAACCCTTTATTGCGATTTTCCTATGGACCATTGTTTTTTCCGTACTGACCGTCGTTTTAACTGTCGCGGTTGGCATGGTGTTAGCCTGCCTAATTCAATGGGAGCAACTTAAAGGGAAAGCAATCTACAGGCTGCTACTCATTTTACCTTATGCCGTTCCTGCGTTCATTTCCATCTTGATATTCAAAGGGTTATTTAATCAAAGTTTTGGTGAAATCAACATGGTATTGAGCACCTTGTTTGGTATAAAACCAGACTGGTTTAGTGACCCAAATACTGCAAGATTAATGATTATTATCGTCAATACATGGTTGGGCTACCCTTATATGATGATTTTATGCATGGGGTTACTTAAAGCCATACCAGAGGATTTATACGAAGCATCAGCAATGGATGGTGCGGGGCCTTTGCAAAATTTCTTTTACATTACGCTGCCCTTATTACTTAAACCACTAACCCCATTAATGATTGCCAGTTTTGCCTTTAACTTTAATAACTTTGTCCTCATTCAACTACTGACGAATGGTGGTCCAGATCGCATCGGAACAACAACCCCTGCGGGTTATACAGACTTACTGGTAAGCTACACTTATCGGATTGCTTTTGAAGGCGGTGGTGGGCAAGAATTTGGTTTAGCCGCAGCTATTGCCACGTTGATATTCTTAATTGTTGGTGTCTTAGCCATTATTAACCTTAAAGCAACCCGCATGAAATTTGATTAACGGAGAAGCCAAACTATGTCGATGGTACAAGCTAAATCACAGAAATGGCGCATTGCATTTACACATTTATTTTTACTGGTTTTTATCGCTGCCATTATGTTTCCACTTCTAATGGTGGTCGCGATTTCATTACGCCCCGGCAACTTTGCAACAGGGAGTTTAATTCCTGAACATATCTCTTGGGATCACTGGCGTCTGGCTCTTGGCTTTAGCATTGAACATGCTGATGGTAGAGTCACTCCACCGCCTTTTCCCGTTTTATTATGGCTGTGGAACTCCGTAAAGGTGGCAGGTGTTACCGCGATTGGTATCGTCACCCTATCAACCACCTGCGCTTATGCTTTCGCACGCATGAAATTTAAAGGTAAGTCTACAATATTAAAGGGAATGTTAATTTTCCAAATGTTCCCTGCCGTACTCTCTCTTGTGGCTTTATATGCCCTATTTGATCGCCTAGGGCAATACATCCCCATCATTGGTTTGAATACCCACGGTGGCGTTATCTTTGCTTATTTGGGCGGTATTGCTTTACACGTTTGGACGATTAAAGGCTATTTTGAAACTATCGATGGCTCACTGGAAGAAGCCGCCGCTTTAGATGGCGCAACACCGTGGCAAGCCTTTAGATTAGTCTTGCTCCCGTTATCCGTTCCCATTTTAGCCGTCGTGTTTATTTTATCGTTTATTGCTGCGATCACAGAGGTTCCCGTTGCTTCATTATTATTGCGTGATGTTGAAAGCTATACGCTCGCTGTCGGAATGCAACAATATCTCAACCCACAGAACTACTTATGGGGCGACTTCGCGGCTGCCGCGGTACTTTCCGCCATTCCAATCACTGTCGTCTTTTTACTCGCACAACGTTGGCTAGTTAATGGCTTAACCGCAGGTGGGGTTAAAGGATAACAGCACAAAAGCGTTGAAGGCATACAGCTTAAGTGGCCTTCAACATGATAAAAACTGCGATTTTGTTACGATAAGCAAACCGGAGATAGCTATTTTAATAGTGACTCTCCGGTCAATATTTGGCGCTCAGTGATAGCTAATCATTCAACTTAATATCGATGCAATCGCCACTCTTGGCGGAATTTCATCAATGACTCAGAATCACATTTATATAAATGTGATTAACTCAGCTCAGCTTAATTTTTCCGTATAGAAACAAGCATTCAATATAAATCGATTAGCCTATAAACAGTTCCCCGCTTATTTACCTTGCTTATCAATCACAACCTCACCATCTTCTTTGATAAAATCACTTTGTTGCCTATTTGGTAAAATATCTAATACCACTTCAGAAGGCCGGCACAACTTTACGCCTAGTGGAGTGACGACAATCGGCCGATTAATCAGAATCGGGTACTGCAACATAAAATCAATGAGTTGGTCATTTGTATAGTTATCTTGTTCTAAATTTAATTGCTCATATGGTTCAACATTTTTTCGCAGTAATGCCCTTACCGTGATTTTCATATCGGCAATAAGTTTTACTAACACATCCTTAGTCGGCGGCGTGTCAAGATAGTAAATAATCGTTGGCTCAACACCACTATTGCGGATCATTGCAAGGGTATTGCGCGAAGTACCGCAATTGGGGTTATGGTAGATGGTGATATCATTCATTGGGTTACCTTTAATTTAATAGTGAAAGTCGGAGCACTAGCGCAACAAGTGTGACTATGAGCACCGGGATCGTCATGATAATCCCTGTTTTGAAATAATATCCCCATGTAATGGTCATGTTCTTTTGTGATAAAACATGAAGCCACAACAATGTCGCCAAACTCCCTATTGGTGTGATTTTAGGCCCCAAATCGGCACCAATCACATTGGCATAAACCATTGCTTGTTGGATTAACCCCGTCGCGTCACTCCCTTCAATAGATAGCGCACCAATTAATACCGTTGGCATGTTATTCATTATTGAGGATAAAAATGCAGTGATAAATCCCGTACCAATTGTTGCTACCCATAACCCTTTATCCGCAAGGTAATTGAGCGTTTCAGAAAGATAATCGGTTAACCCTGCATTTCTTAAACCATAAACAACCAAATACATACCTAAAGAGAAAATGACGATTTGCCACGGTGCACCACGTAAGACTTTTTTGGTATTAATCGTTTGGCCTCTGGCTGCAATCACCCAAAGAATTAAGGCGCCAATAGCGGCAATCGCACTAACCGGAATCCCCAAAGGCTCTAAAACAAAAAAACCAACCAGTAATAACACCAGTACTAACCAACCCGCTTTAAAGGTAGTCATATCCTTAATGGCTAAAGTCGGTTCACTCAGTTTGGTTACATCATATTGTTTAGGAATATCTTTACGGAAAAACCAATGCAACATCACGAGTGTTGCAACAATTGCTGCAATATCTACTGGCACCATAATCGATGCATATTCAGTAAATCCAATATTAAAGAAATCCGCAGAAACAATATTAACGAGGTTCGAGACAATCAGCGGCAAGCTTGCTGTATCTGCGATAAACCCTGCCGCCATGACAAAGGCTAACGTCGTGCCTTTATTGAAACCAAGCGCAAGTAACATTGCAATCACAATGGGCGTTAATATCAATGCCGCACCATCGTTGGCAAATAAAGCAGCCACCGTTGCACCAAGTAACACAATATAGCTGAATAACAGTCTTCCTTTACCCCCGCCCCACTTGGCAACATGTAATGCCGCCCATTCAAAGAAACCACTTTCATCTAAAAGTAGGCTGATAATAATGACTGCAACAAATGTCGCTGTGGCATTCCACACAATATTCCAAACTATCGGAATATCTTGAAAGCTAATGACGCCAAAAATAAGGGCTAAAACGGCCCCTGCCGTAGCACTCCAGCCAATACCCAGTCCTTTGGGCTGCCAAATAACAAAGGTGATCGTTAAAATAAAAATGAATGCGGCAATAAACATAAAAACCTCATGAAAAGGTGCTTTTCCGCACCTTTTATTTTTAGAAAATAAAACTTATTCTGCGAGCTGACTTAATGCAGATATCCCCACAGGCTCTGTTTCAAGCAAAGGAACAATAGCAACACGTTTTGCCAATGTTGATGTCACCTTTTCAATCTGAGCGACTTCCTGTTCTGCTCTTGAAAGTAACAATGGTGATGTTGTTTCCGTGATAGATAGACTGTTATTGATCACCCACGCCCACGGATGTATATCTGCCCGTATTAAATCATTTTGTAAGTTCTCCGCCTCAAGCACAGGCGTAGTTTCAGCGAGTGTCGTAATAATAACTTTGGTGCGTTCAGGATCTTGTAATTGCATCATCGGTGTTAAATAGTGGCCTTTTTCGCCCATTTTTTTAGCAATTTCTTTATGGTATGCCCCTGTTGCATCTAGAAGTAATAATGTATGTCCAGTCGGCGCAGTATCCATGACGACAAAACGTTTACCCGCGTCTCTAATGATGCGAGAAAATGCCTGAAATACCGCTATTTCTTCTGTGCATGGAGAGCGTAAATCTTCCTCTAGTAATGCACGCCCCTCTTCATCTAAATCTTTCCCTTTGGTTTCTAAGACATAATTACGATAACGCTCAGTTTCAGCGATAGGGTCAATTCGGCTAACTTGAAGATTGGGTAAAACACCATTGAGGGTTGATTCAATATGCGCAGCTGGATCAGATGTGGTCAGATGTACATCAAGCCCTTTTTCTGCCAATTTAACTGCAATTGATGCCGCAATCGTTGTTTTCCCTACACCACCTTTGCCCATTAACATAATCAGCCCATGCTGTTGCTGAGATATTTCGCCAACCAGTTCTGACAAGGTAGGTAAAGAAATAGGTTGTTTTGTCGGAGTAATAGTTGGAATTTGTGGCATCTCATTAGATAACAACTGCTTCAGTGCATCGACACCCACCATATTGATATTTTGTAAATAAAGAATATCGACAGGTAACGAGCGTAGTGCTTCAGGCATAGACTCTAATGCCGCTTGTTCACGAGAGTAGAGCGCATGGGATAACTTATCATTTTCAGTCACCGCCGTTTCAGGGAAAACACCATTGACAATTAATTGCTGATTTCTGATACCCAGAGATGACAACTCGCTATAGGTTCTCGCAACCTCTCTCAATGCCGCTGATTGAGGTCGTGCAACTAATACTAACCTTGTTAGTGATTTATCACTCAACGCTTCCACCGCCATGCTGTACTGTTCACGTTGTTTATCAAGACCAGACATTGGCCCTAAACATGACGCACCATCAGGATTATCAGTAATAAAATCACTCCATGCACTCGGGAGTTGTAATAAACGGATGGTATGCCCCGTTGGTGCGGTATCAAAAATGATATAGTCAAATTGCTTTGTAATTTCGGTATTGGTTAACAACCCAGTAAATTCATCGAAAGCTGCAATCTCTGTGGTACAGGCACCTGATAGCTGTTCCGTAATACTTTGAATTACCGCTTCAGGTAAACTTTCTTTGATTGGATTAATAATTTTGTTTCGATATTCTTCAGCGGCAGCTTGAGGGTCTATTTCAATAGCAAATAAATTTGGAACCCATGTTATTGGCTTAATATTGTTGCCTATCGATTGAGAGAATACTTGCCCAACGTTAGAAGCTGGATCAGTGCTCACCAGTAAGACTTTTTTCCCTTTTTCAGCCAACTTAATTGCGGTCGCACAAGAAATAGAAGTTTTACCCACACCACCTTTTCCAGTAAAAAATAAATAATTAGGTGTGTTATCTAAAAATTTCATTTTATTGCTCCTGTTAACAACACGTTTTACCATTACCACAACACGATTTAACAATTTCGGCTTTTTCAATATTCGGCCGAATACCAAACCATCTTGCTAGCTCATGTCGTTTTGGGTATCGACCAGTCAGCACAATCTCACCATCAAGAATCAATAGTGGAAGTGACTCGGCGCCTGCGGTTTCCAAAAATGTTTTTGCTTTTGTGTTGTTAACGAACTCCATAGGCTCTTGCGCTAAATTAAAACGCCTTATACTTGCCCCTTGTTTTTTTAACCAATCCACATCTGTTGCGAAGTCTACCAATGCTTGATCGACTTCGGTTCCGCAAACACCAGTGCTACAGCATAATGCGGGATCAAATACTTCTAATTTTTTCATATCTCAACCTTATATATGTTTTTTCGAATATGTTAACTTAAAAATTTTTATATAGAACAGCTACTCGCAGGTTCTTTTGTCTCTAAGCTTTTGAGTAAATCTGCAACTCTATTTTTCTCTGTGGCATAGGTGACATCAATGATACTTTTCACCCACGGTAGTAATGCTGGAGATAATCGATAATGAACCCATTTACCATGTTTTGAATCGAGCAAAAGACCCGACTCTCTAAGCATTGCTAGATGTCGAGAAGTCTTTGGTTGCGATAAATTCAAGGCCGTATAGATGTCGCAAACACACAGTTCACCAGATGCTTTTAGCAGTAGCACGATATCCAGTCTGGTTTGGTCGGCTAAAATTTTAAACAGCAGTAGTGGTTCCATACTTTCTCCTATATTTAATGTGTGTAAGATATACCAAGGAAATACATTCGTCAAAACATATATATTGGCCTATGAATTATCTAAACGAACGCTATCTTTATTTATTGATAATTCCTTACTGAGGAAATTAGAACCTTTAATTTTTCAATGTAATAGTATCAAGTGTTAATACTGTCGTATAACACACTATCTGTAGCCCTTGATATTACAGGGCTAGGAGCAAACTTTGGACTTTTCGATGAAATGGGCACACAACCCCTGCTTGCCGTTAATTTGTTTAAGCAATCACAGCATTTTCGCGAAAAACAAAAGATCGAGGATGCAATTCATTACGGCCTAATGGCCTGTAATTCATTCACAGAATCCAGCGAATACTGGCTCGCTTTAGCCGGTTTATATCAACAATCGAAAAATAGACTTCTGAGTATCAAAGCCGCCTTAAATTCTTATGTGTCGAACTGGGGATTCGGAGTACCGCATGACAAAGTGCTTTATTTTTTGAAGCAAGGCATGGATTTTTCAGAGCTCAGCTCAGATCCTGTTATTCAAAAAGTCACTAGTGGTGGGCTTGACTTAAATTTCGGCGGCACAAAAACCAATCATAACTACCCGATGATGAAAGAATGCATCGACGCATATTTCTCTCTTAACCAGCCAGTCACTGCCCTAAAGTTATATCAGAATTATGCGTTCTCCATGTACACAGAGACAAGTGCATTTCAAGAACGCTATGATTTTCGAATTGAGGAATGGAAGTCTGACTTTAAAGCTTTATGCCTGAAATATCTGAATGACTCCAGATCTGAAGTTACATTAAAGTGATGTATGGCTAGAAACAAAAATGCCGCATGATTAGTGCGGCATTTTGCTGGTGGCTTAATCTACCCCGCTCTGGGGGAACCCCTCGCGCGGCGCGTCCCCTCAGACACGCTCGCTACTTCAGTTGCCATCAGCATATCACACCGATCGCCGATCGCAGATTTTTTATACCTTTTCTTTCTGCTTCAGCTTTTCGTACAGAGCCATATGCCACTGGTAAGAGTCCGTTCCAACATGCTCGATGATCTCGTGGCATTTCAGTTTATTCATTCTGCCGAACTGGGTCGGTATGCCCATTTCTAACAACACGCATTCTGTCGCATAATGCTTAGCTTGCTTCGTGTCTTCAGTGTTGACAGTTGGCAGCATACAGCAAGTCAAAAAGACCGACAAAGCCAAAAGAAAAACAAAAAACGTCGGGACCAACAAAAAACCCAGCCTATCCCTATTCCAGAAGTAAACAAAAAACACAGCACTGGCAACTGTAATACCCAACGAAATCAAGCTCGGTAATTCTACCGATTCAGCCATAATCATCCGCAAACTCCTTCGGATTTCACGTAGCGCGATCGAAAGTGACCACTTTACGATGCATTCACTCGGTTTCTTCTGGGATCACTGCGAGCGGCAGATCACTGTGAACAACCTGCCAGCATTTAGCGAACTTCAACCGCAGCACTCTCTCTTGACAAACCAAGACGGTGTCTTCGCTGTCACGTAACGCCACCAGTTTTTTACCCGCCTGCATAGGCGTAAACCTGCCCGACACACCCGATAAAACATGTTTACTGCCTGCCAGATGAATAACGGTGTTATTGCCATCAAAGGCACGGATCAGTGAATAGCGATATGGCCCTTCAAAATAAACCGGCTGTACCAGTTGCTGCTGCTCCCCTTCGACCAGAGAATTAACAAAAAACCGGTCCAAATTCATGCGTAATTTTTTTACGCCGGTCGGATCCTGATTTGCCACTGAAGATGGCACCACAAAATTCACCGATTGCATTTCTGCCGAAACAACCTGAGCGGAAACGGCCATTGCCACTACAGATACGATTACCCTGATCATGATTTTCATATGCTCAACTCGTTTGTAAAACCCTTACGGGTGGCGGTCGCCGTGCCGGTTACCCCAACAATGGATAATTATCCTGGTATACCGACTACCTTCAATTTATGGGCTTTTAGGTTTCCTCCCTGTCAGCCCGTGGAAACGTCATCCTGATTATCGTCTGTAAATTTGTGATAATCAGGGCTGTGACTTTACAGCGGTGTTTCTTCATTTTTCGGCACAAACAGCACACATGAACCGTTGCCTGATTGCACCACCTCCGGCGAGCAAGCGTATGTTTCCTTTGTAGAGGCGAAGACAGTGAATGCCCAGCCACCAGGAGGCATGTTGCCTTTTCCAGGACTGAGCCAATCCACCTGCCCTTTCAGTTCGTATCGGCTTCCGTCGTAAATAACGACGGTGTGCAGCGACTGGTCAACGGAAGTCACTTCCTCAACCAGGAATAATTCGACCGGGCCATCATGGACGTGATGTTTGATTTCAGAATACGGCCGAGTTTCCACAGGGCTTGCACCGATCTGATTAATGCGAGAGTCCTGTTGCTGATCGGATGTATCGACTGAGGCATGGAGCTCTGCTGTCAACATGAGCATACCAGCCAGAAGCAGGAATGGCTTTTTCAACACTTACCCCCTTTTATCGCTCCCCCACGGAGCACAAACAGAAAGTTTGCCCCTCAGCAAACTCACTGTTTTTTGATACTGACCGACTGACGCATGATTGCCAACACATCACTGGCTGACATTTTCCAAGCTTCAGCTTGACGTCGCAGTACAAAAGCGCCCAACTCTATTCGCCGAGCATGATCTAACATGAATGTCATTGTATTCCCGGCTTCAGAGATCGTCATGCCGCAACCCACTGACCCATTGTTATTTACCACAAAGCCTTTGTTTTTGTTCGCGCCGTGGAACTTAGCACGCATTTCTTTTTCAAGCCCGAATAAAGCGCCGCAAAATGCGGTCAATTCATACCGGGACAGTTGTATCGTGATTTTCTGATCCCAGAGCACATCGCGCCCTTCCAATGTCATGGGTGCCATCGAGATATTCAGCGTCAGAAAACCTTCTTTTCCTTCGGACTGCACGTATTGAACATCCAATGCCGTCCGCTTTTTTTCATCGCGCTGGCGATCAGAGTACAGCTTCAGCTGTTCACCAAATTGATTCATAATTCCTCCTGATACCATAGTATCCCCAGCCAAGCCCGTGACGAAATTTTCGCCACCAGGTCAAAAGGTGAGATTGAACGGGTAGTTTTATTGTTTTATTGCATTCAGACCATGCCCCGAATCTCACCAAAGTGAGTTTGAGCGGGAAATATATACTTAGTTTCGGTGAGTTTGAACGGGAAATATAGTCTTGTTGATCAAGGCCTGACGAAAAAGGTGTGATTGGATGGGATGGCAAGGGAATAATGTTGATTTTTTACCCTGTTTTATGTCCCTACAGCCCGCTTCTTGTCTAAAACTCCTGAGTTTGTTCTCTTTTTAACCGATCAGTTCCCGCTATAACACACTTTATCGCTAGGTTACCCGCTACGACTCACTTTGGACAGGACGCATACCCACCACAACTCACCTTTCTCAAGCTTACTCCTATCAGAATTACCCGTTCAAACTCACTCTTTCATTCGTTTTGTTTACCAAATAAAAAACCCGCCTTTCGACGGGTTTCCGATATGACTCGCTTAATCCAACGTCGGGTTTCGGTTGTGAACATGCACGACCGAGTCCCGTCCAGCCTTGATGACCTCGTATTGCAAATAGCCAATACTATTCAGTTCGTTGAGAGCGTCGGTGATTTTACGGTTTTGGTCTGCGACCCTACCATTCATCATCAAGCGTTCACGAAGCCTCGACATTTGGATTGGCGCAGGCTGTCGTGGCAACGCTTCGAAATAAGTATACAGCGCCTGGGCTGTCTCATTTCTCGGCAGTGCCATTAGCGGCTTGCGTCGTAACAAACTTAAGTGGTCATTGCTGTAGAGCTCCCAAAGGCGCTCATCTGCTTCCAGTACAACCAGATCATCGACAACATCAAATTCTGCCTTCAACAGCAAGCCTGTTACCAAAAACTTCTTGGTACCTGGCGTTGTGAATGTGATGGTCTTTGCCCTGATTCGAGTTAACGAGTCGGCTATCTCCTTACGCAATTTCGAATCTAGCCGCTTCGATGGATACCCGCAGAACTGCGAGAACTCGCTGAATTTAACCTTGATCTTATTTCCATGCAGAGCATCAGGACATGCGCTAAACGCATGGATAATCCCCAACCAGCAACGAAAATCAATGAAATAGTTAAGCTGTGGACCGGTGATCACCACGTTGGTGTAGCCTTCACTACGGGCATACTCCAGGTAGCTGAGCGATTCGCTCGCGTCCAACGGCTTACCAACCTTTCCTTTCGATCGGATATTCGGTGTAAACACGCCAAGCCGCAATAACGAGACGGGTTGAACACTCGAACTGTTTGTTATTGTGAGTTTCCTGTGTGACGAATTTTCGTCAGCAGGTATCGCATCCTTGAATAACAGGATGTTATTACTACAATTTTGTTGCAT
>NZ_CP120548.1:0-2904 GCF_032709665.1 Providencia sp. PROV024 | reverse complement strand
TTTGCCTGTTTATCCTTTCGGAGACCGGGCTAAGTCCGAGTCAATCAAGTGGTGCATTTGAGTTAATGTCGTTGAATGGTTTTAAGGAAGTAGTGACAAGCTAGCTTCCCATTGCTAAGATTGGAATGCGACTTCGAAATCTGAGCAATGAATGCACAAGATTTAGAGTACCAGAGCCCTGTGATGCTGTCACGGGGCTTTGTTACATCTGAAGCCTAATAACTTCTGTAAATTCAATTCGCAACGCTCGCCGCAAGGCGTGAACTTGTTTCACGTCGAGGAAGCGGAATTTCCCGAAAGCCTTATAATATCTCCGTTCACACATCATCGGAGGGGATCACTATGTCTCAATTATTTCGTTTGGCATCACCGGCAGATTACGAATACATCGAAGAAATAAAATTATGGGAATTGTCATTTGATAAGCGACCGGTTCAAGGGGTTCGTTGTGAAGATCCGGTGATCGGGGCAGAAAAATACAATCGAGGGCGTGAAAAATTTAAGGCGTTAGCGTCACGGCATAAAAAACACTGGAAACCGAACGGATTGACCTTTTCGGAGTTGATCCGCTGGGCAATAGAGTGCGGAACTCCCGAACAATGTCAGCTTGTTTTAGCGTTATACCATTGCACAAACGATGATGATTATCAGGTGATGGGAATTCAGTTAAGCCGAAGTATTGATAATGCAAATGTCAGCCCGATCATCTTTTTCACAGGTAAAAATCAACGGTTATTAGGTGATGTTTCGATGCTAAAACAGCTCGAGGAAAAGGCAGGTTAATGTCATGTTTGTTTATTATCCTGTGTATTATTCCGTATCTTATTCTATCTAATTTCTCTCTAATACACAGAATAATACAGAGAATAAGATACAGAATAAGAGATAGACACAAGATGACGTTGTGTCATTTCTTACCCATTAATCTATCCGTTATTCTATCCATTATTCTGTCCGTTATTTTATCCGATTTAGGTATAACGGATAGAATAACGGGTAAAATAACGGATGAAATCATCCTTTTACCAACCTACATCTATGATACTTTCAGTATCAATGCCACTCATTTTCTGGACGAAAATGAATGACATAAGGCTCCGCCCTCTGGCTATTTTCTTCGGCTGGACGCCTGCGAAAAAAGCCATTCACCCAAGCCCGTCAAACTCACTGCGTTCGTCTGACCACCCCCTTTTTTCGCCCTGTATTTGGTCGCTCAAAAATGTGGTGGTCAGACGCTTCGCTTGACGGGGGGCTTTGCCCCCAAAACGAAACACGTTCACTGGGGTTCACTTGCCATCGCTGGGGCGTGTCATTTCGTTTCGGCTCCCCCTGTTTTTCCCTTTCTTCGCTGGACGCTCATCAGGAGAAAAACAAAAAGCCTACCGCCCTCGTTTTACTCGGTTGGTCAAATCGCTTCTTGCCACAAAACAAGTTTGTATCTTTCAGCGATTTCGCATCGTTTTACTTGTCAGTTTGCATGATGTTAAAAACGCACTCAGAAGCTCGCAAAACCGTTCTAAACTTTCAGCGTAGATTTGGGTGTTTTATAGGGTGATCGTGTCTTAAAATCGTTTTGAGGGGCTTTAATGGGGGTGAACGGGCGGTTTTCGCTAACTAACTCGCCCGTTTAACATAAAAGGGATTAATGGCACTTCATAATTGGTCGGCTATATCATTTTTTTATTTATTATTATTGATTGAGTTTTCCTGCTCTACAGCTCTAAATTTAGTTGTGTAGATAGCGTTAAATTCAATATCAGATTCACTTAAAAAAACATGTGTTATTAGTTTATCGAGTGATATGTGCAGTGCTTTGCAGTAAAAAATTAAAAATTTTACTGTGAAATTGTGCTGACCCCTTTCATACCGAGATACCTGTTGTTGACTAATATTTAGTATTTCAGCTAATTCTGCTCCTGATAACGAATTTAAGATTCTTTCATTTCTTAAGAATAAGCCTAATTTTTCATTTATATCATTCATATATAACTCGCTGATTATTATGTTTTTATTTTTTTTTTTTTTTTTTGCAAAAAAAAACTGGTTAATGTCACGTCGAGATTTAAATCAAATATTGATTGCAGGGGTTCTACATAGAGAGTCTTCTTCTTTGTTATAAATTTTCGTTATTCTTGTAAAGAATAATGCTATATCTGTATCTAAAATAATTAATGAATTTATTAGAGTATCGATATCAATTTTATTTACACATCGCTCATATCTAAATAATTGCTGCTCTGATTTGTTTATTAACTTAGCAAATTGCCCTCGGGTATAGCCTGCGTCTCTTCTTAATTTTTTTAGTTCCTTGCCTGCGATTGATGATAAACACTCCGTATTACCCATTATCACTCCTAAATTAGGTTTTTTTTATTTACTACATGCTTGTAAAATGAAGCTTCACTGACATAAATCCCAGAAAAACTGATTTCATCTATAATGCTAGACCAGCTTCTCCCTTGTGCTTTTTGGATCATAATGTCGTGATACAAGTGATTTAGTATTTCCTCTGTTGTTACTTTTGGTTTTTTTTCGATAAATTTTTTTATTTTTTCTTTCATTTTTAATTTCTTAGGTAATTAAATGGTCCTTAGTTAAGGATAGATTAAATTTTAGATAAAAAAAGCCTAATGCCCCAATGTGGTACTAATCAAAATGGAGCGAAGCGACAACGTCATTCTGTCTTTGCTTTTCCCCATGATCGGTTATTGGGTCATGGCTTCTTAGCTCTTTAATCTCGCTAAGTCTGGTTAGGTTGGGCTTCTTTCAACACTTCGCAATCCAAGAAATCCCTAGTCCGTTGATTGGTGCTCTTATCAGGTACGCACTGTAATCTTTCGATACCGCAGCGTGATTCGGAGGCAGAGCCGGAATTTCGTTTTCCGGTACGTTTTACTACCACAA